>OMWN01000030.1 GCA_900314765.1 uncultured Selenomonadales bacterium
AGGTGTGCGTGAGCAGAATTATGTTTTCGCATAATGTTGATTTTTAAGGGCACATGGGATGTTTTCCATGTGCGAAGTTTGAGTATTGTATTAATAAATCTTGATGACTTCTCTTTACAGCATTAATGATAACCTATGAGAAGAATAAATACAAATACTTATAAGAAATGGGATGCCATGCTTTACAGTTATTGATATTTTGTGTAACATATAAACAAATTTACTGAGCAAATCATCATTCATAAACAGCGAGGTGTTTCTCATGGAAATCCGTGTGCTGAAATATTTCATGGCCGTGGCAAACGAGGGCAGCTTCACGCGCGCAGCAGAACGGCTTCACATATCGCAGCCGACGCTGTCGAGGCAACTCCATGATATGGAGGAGATGTACGGCGCACAGTTGTTCATCCGCGAGCCACGTCATGTGCGTCTCACAGAAGAAGGATTGCTCTTAAAGCGACGCGCAGAGGAAATACTCGCGCTTGTCGACACGACGGAGCAGGAACTTTTTAGGCGCAATGATGACGTGAGCGGCGACATCGCAATCGGAGCAGGCGAATCGATTTACTTTAAAAACGTGCTCGCAATCATCAGTGATATGCGCCGCTCACACCCTGGCATACATGCAAAGGTCATCACGGCCGACGCCGAAATGAATCTATATCTGCTCGAGCGCGGGCTCATAGATTTCGCATTCGCATACGGCGATCTCGACCCCGCGCGCTATGAAGCGCTGCCACTTCCCTATCGCGACCAGTGGGGCGTGTTCCTCAGAAATGATGATCCGCTCACAGTAAAATCAGAACTCTGCCCCGACGACATCGCAGGACGTGACCTCGTACTTTCGCGCCAGGTTGTATCAGACAGCACGCACGGTGACGACATGAAGCGATGGCTCGGCAAATCGATGGGCAATCTAAACATTTCAGGCACATACACGATGGCGTACAATGGCGCGCTTATGGTCACGCAGGGCATCGGCATCATGCTGACATTCCTGCACCTCGTCGACGCCGCATCGCTCGGGCTCGCCGTTCGCCCACTGAGTCCAGCAATTTACGCCCAGCCGCGTATCGTCTGGAAGCGCCACCAGACATTCTCTAAGGCGTCACAGCTGTTCTTGGAGAAGCTGCAAGAAAATTTGGCGCTAAATCAATATAATCAATAGAATCAAATTCAACAGATACAAAGACTAAGCATGAATCAAAAAAAGGACGACATCATATAATCGTCCTTTTTTTGATTCAAATTCAATTTACAACTTAATTAGCAGCACATGTAATTCACTGTAACAAAGCCAATCGAGTGCCGCATGTTTATTACACTTTGAACTTGTTCGTCGCGGTCTGGAGATCGGACGCGAGTGTCGCAAGTGCCTGCGATGCGGATGCGATTTCTTCGCTCGATGCTGACTGTTCCTCTGCGGCGGCAGAAATCGTCTGCGTGTGTCCGCTCGTCGCGCGGCTGACCTCGTCTATGTCGTCGACGGCGCTCACGATGTGCGTCGTGCCGCTCGACACGGTCTCGGCGGAGTCGTGTATGCCTTCCATCTTCTCCTCGATGCCACGGACCATCGCGAGTATTGTCTTGAACTGCTCGCCGACTTCGCGTATCGCCGCCGAGCCTTCCTTGACCTCATCCGTGCCCTTCTGCATCGCCACGACTGCGGCTTCCGTGTCCTTCTGTATCGTTGCAATGCGGTTCTTTATCTGCTCTGCCGATGTCTGCGACTCGCCTGCGAGCTTTCTGACTTCCTCAGCAACAACCGCAAATCCACGGCCATGCTCGCCCGCGCGCGCCGCCTCGATTGCGGCGTTCAGCGCGAGCAGGTTCGTCTGGTCGGCGATGCCCGAAATCGTGTCGACAATCTGGCCAATGGCCTGCGAATTCTCGCCGAGCTTTTTGACGACCTCTGCGGAATTCATGACGCTTGACTCGATGCCATCCATGCGCGTCATCGCGCCCTCCATGAGCTCGCCGCCCTTCTCTGCAGCGGCGGCTGTCTGCTGCGAATCCGTCGTTGCGGCCTCTGACTGCTTCGTCATGTTCGTGATGTCGACGAAGCACGTGTCGACTTCCTTCTTCGCGTCATCGATGGAGCGCAGCTGTTTTTCCATGCCGTTCGCGACCTCGACGACCGTCTGCGCGACGTTCGTCGCCGCTTCTGCCGCCTGATGCGCGCCCGCCGTGAGCTCTTGGCTCGACGATGCGACTTGCTCCGCCGTCTGCGACATCTGCTTTATGAGCTCGCGAAGGTGCGTCTTCATCTTGTTCACATCGTCTGCGAGCATGCCGAGCTCATCGGACGAGTCGACATCGAGGTCGTCCTGGTCGAGCCTGCCATCCGCAATCTCCGAGACACGTCCCTGCAAATCCTTTATGTTCGTAACAATCTTCTTCGAAAGCATGAGGCACGCAGCAACGACAAGCACGAGGCCGACAATCGTCAATACGCCATAGACAAGCCTCAGCGTGCGCATTTCAGAGAAGACAAAGCTCGTTGGCGCAGAAATCGCGACGACCCATCCCGATGAAGGAATGACGGAGTAACCGACGACTCTTTCCTCGCCGCCCGCGCTCGTCACGAAATAGCCCTGCTGATTCGCCTTGAAATCATTGATGTGTTCCTTGAGTATCGGATTATCTGTGATTTTCTTCAGATTTTCTTCTTTCTGAGCCGACGCTATGATCATTCCCGACTCAGGATTGAAAATGATGCCCTTGCCCTGGCCTTTGTATTTTGCCATCTCCGCCTGATGCACGAGCGCGTCCATCGTGACATCCTCGCAGATTGCGCCGCCTGGTGCACCGTCACGCTTGTATGGCGCGCCGATCGTCACGACGATGTTGTCGGACGTTGCATCTTTGTACGGGTCAGTGTATATCGCCTTGCCCGCCTTTTTCGCCATCGTGTACCAATCACGCTGTGTCCAATCCTTCACGCCTGTGAGGTTGCCGTCAATGAATGACATTGCCTTGCCGTCGTCGGACGCAATCATGAGATCGCGGACTTCCTTGTCTTCAATGGCAAGTGTCACTGGCACCGTGCTGAACGCGAGCGTTTCCTGCGACTTTGGCAACTTGCTCAAGAGCGATGCCGTAGACTTTGCAATCTGCGCCTTCTCACGCAGCCAAGCATCCGCCTGCGCCGACTGACGTCCGACCTCGGAGATGATTTCCTCCTCCACCGTCTTTGAGAGCAAATTCGACGACGTCACATAGCCGACGATGGACACAATCACCATGATTACGCCCGCAATGCCCGAAAGAAATAAAAACTTCTGCTTTAAACCCATTTTCCTTTCCCTCCAGATTTTCCCCACGCGACTCATCTATATACGGTAATAAATTTCATCACGCGTGGATTATTCATTTTCTTGCAAATTTTTATCGGTAATATAATTTGACATACTTACAAAAATTCCTGCTTGATAATGAAAATTTTTTGTAAAAAATATAAAAAAGAAAACTGCCCACATCAAGGCAGTTTCCTTATATTACAATTCTATTCTATTTTTCAATCGATAGGATTGACATCATCTTCCGTTGCCGCCTCTGCCGCAGCCATGTCTTTTCTCATGCAGCAATTCTTATATTTCTTGCCGCTGCCGCATGGGCACGGATCGTTGCGACCCACTCTCTTTTTGCGATTCGGATGAGCTTTGTCCTCGGTTTCGCCGACGTTGACGTCGAGCTTGCCTGTGACAATCTCCACTGGCGTATGGCCCTTCAAAAGCCACATGTGAAGCGAATCATTGAAATCAACGAGCAGATGCGCGAGCTCCTCGCGGTCCGACTCGAGAGCCGGCGCGTCGAACTTCTCGACGAATTTCATCACGTCACTCATCTTGCCGCCATTCTGAAGAATCATCGTTATCTGTCCAACCACGTTTGCGGCCTTGAGCACGTCAAAATTATACGCATGCATGAAGTACTGCGCGAGTGCCTGATAAGCATTGCTTGACTCGATGTAGTTCTCGTCGCCCGCATCATATACCATGCCATAGCTGAGCTTGGCAAAGCCAAATCCCATCCTGTTCTGCACATCGGCAACGTGCTTCGGGTCCATCACGGTGTAGTAATACGCGAGCTTTTCCGATGTGACGATGTTATGCTGCCAGCATGCGCCGTTGTAGATGACCCCCATGAAGTCGACGAACTTGAAATCGTCGCGCTCCTCCATGAAACCCTTGACCTTCGAGAAAAGCTGATCATAGTCGAGCACGCCATAGTAGAAAAGTATGCCACCCGCTATGCGGAGCACATCCGTGTTCCACTCGACCTCTTTGGCGAGCGAGCCATTGTCGAATTTTTTGAACTCGTTCATGATTTCATTCGGCATATACCAAGCAACTTTGCCATCCTTTGCGCCATTGAAAAGCACGCCGACACTCTGGAAATAGTCGAGACGCATCTCGTCCTCGCGGAACTCCGTCGAAATGCCGCCGTTCTGAACGACGTGATTGAATGCCTGATACTGCTCGTCGACAATCGAGACGAACCACGACTGCGCAAACGACACGATGGCGGGGACGAGCTTCTCGATGAGCTCAGACTTCTTGAGGTTGCTCGTGCCCGACAGCCCCACATTGTATCGAATATCGTCCAGTTCCTGCTTGTTCAGCGTCAACAGTGCATTCGCGAGCGTCCGTTCCTCCGGCACATTGCGCTTCATGATTTGCTTTGTGCGCTTTGCCGCTTCCTCGTGAATCGTTTCCATCATCTTGGAAAGCACCTTTGAATTATCAACTTCATTTTGTTTCATAAAAAATCCTCACTTTCATATTTCAATGAATTTTATTTGCCATTGCTGAAGAAATCGGCTATGCCTGCAACGATGCCCGCCGCAGCATTTTTGACGCCTTTGCTTGAGTTCAAAAGCTTTTCTTCCTTCTGATTTGAAATAAATGCGACCTCTATGAGCGTCGCCGGCATATTCGTCTTCCTCACGACGTAGAAATTGCACGTCTTGACGCCGCGGCTTTCCGTGCCGATTTTCTTCACCAAATCGGCCTGAATATATTTTGCCAGCGCCGCACTTTTTTTTGTGCCCTTCGCATAGTAATATCCCGTTGTGCCATTGGCATCGCCGCTCGTGAATGAATCCATGTGAATACTCACGAAAATGTCAGCGTTTGCCTTGTTCGCAACATCGCAGCGAGCCTGCAGCTCATCAATATCCGTGGCCATCTTATGCTTCGGCGACACCTCTGTGTCCGTTTCGCGTGTCATGATGACATTTGCGCCCGCATCCTCGAGCAGACGCTTTACTTCCTGCGAGACGCGGAGCGTCACCGTCTTTTCCATGATGCCTGTCGGACCGATGGCGCCTGAGTCCTCGCCGCCGTGCCCCGGATCAATCGCTATTTTCTTCCCATCCAGCACACTCGTGTTTATGCCATCCTCCGATACGTCGTCATCGTCCTCGTCGTATGTCGCCTCGGAGTCGCTGTCCTTATTATTTTTATCATTTTTATCGTCCTGCTTGTCCTTCGTGTCTGTTTCATCATTGCTGTCGTCTGCTGGCTTTGTGGCAGGCACGTTGCTATTATCGTTTTCGCTGCTTTCATTATTCTTATTCGCATTATCGGTATTATCCGATGTGTTTTCCGATTTTTTGTCATCGCTTTTTGAGACATTGCCGAGGTCTATGACAACCCTGTACGGTGACGACCCGCCCTCGAGCGAAAACATGTCATAATGGCCTTTCGTGACAGGCGTCTCAATGACGACGCGCACCGTCTTTTTGTCAAACTGCGCGACGCGCACACGGCTGGCATACGGGCTGTCCACGTTCTGCTCCCGCGGCACATCCTTTGATAGCCATGCGCCCGACAGATTTATGACGATGCGAGACGGATTTGACAGCACTATGGTGCTGTAATCGATTTCCTTTGTCGCGTCTATGACGAGACGAAGATGCTCATCCGTCCTGCCAATGCGCACAGCCGTCACCTCGCCGAATTCTGCAACGCGCTCGCCAAAATCAGACGGCTCCGCCTCGGCTTTTTGCGCAAAAAGACAAAGCATCATCGCAAATGCAATGAAGATATGAATATATTTTAAGACAGACTTGCTAAACATGATCTTGCCTCTAATCATCCAAGCATGTGGTGCAAAAAGGACTTCGTGCGCTCCTCACTTGGCGCCGTGAAAATCTTCTCCGGTGTCCCCTGCTCCACTATGTTTCCATCAGCCATGAATATGACATGATTCGCGACCTCGCGCGCGAACGCCATCTCGTGTGTGACGACGACCATCGTCATGTGCTCAGCCGCGAGCTCTCTCATCGTTTTGAGCACCTCGCCTGTGAGCTCCGGGTCTAGCGCCGACGTCGGCTCATCGAAAAGCATGATGTCTGGATTCATCGCGAGCGCGCGCGCGATGGCGACGCGCTGCTGCTGGCCGCCCGAGAGCTTCGATGGGTAAACGTCTCTTTTCTCATAGAGTCCGACTTTTTTCAGCAGCTCCGCCGCAATCGGCTCTATTTCCTCGCGCTTCATTTTTTTGACCTGCATCGGCGCTTCCAAAAGATTTTCGAGCACCGTCATGTGCGGGAAAAGATTGAACTGCTGGAACACCATTCCCATCGAGCCCAAAAGCTCGTGCATTTTCTGTTTCGGCGCGTACTCTACGGGGCCGTTTCCGTTATCCTTTACAAGATAATCGCCCTTCACCTCTATCGAGCCTCTGTCAATTTTCTCAAGGCAGTTCAGGCATCTCAGCGTCGTGCTTTTGCCGGAGCCCGATGGGCCAATGATGGCGAGCACCTCGCCGCGCATGACATCAAAGCTGATGCCTTTCAGCACTTCAAGGTCACCAAAATTTTTGCGTATGTCAGAGACGCGAAGCATCAGTCTGGAATCTTCATTTTTGCCGTTTTCACTCATCATATTTTCCAAAATGCTCCTCCAAGCGTTTAAAGCCCCAAGTCAAGAAAGCCGTCATCGTGAGATAGAATATGCCGGCGATGAAGAAAGCTGTCATATCGAAATCTCGCTGCACGATTGTCCTCGCAACTCTGAGCAAATCGTTCATCGCAAGTATGTAAATCAGCGATGTGTCCTTGACGAGATTTATTGTCTCGTTTGATACAGGCGGCAGGACGCGATGTATCATCTGCGGCAGTATGATGCGCCTCATCGTTTGCGTGTACGACATGCCGAGCGTCTTCGCCGCCTCATACTGGCCGCGCTCGATCGATTGGATGCCCGCCCTGAAGATTTCGGCAAAATACGCCGCGTAGTTGAGCGTGAACGCGAGAAGCGCCGACGGCATCGGATCGATTTTAATGCCGACAAGCGGCAGCGCAAAATAAACGAAAAGGAGCTGGAGCATCAGCGGCGAGCCACGCATGATCCATATATAGACTTCCATGACGCGCGAAAGCAGGCGAAGATGTGAAAGTCTCGCCAACGCCGCAAGCAGTCCAACAGGAAGCGCCAATGCGAGCGTCACGACAAATATTTCGAGCGTCAATCGCGAGCCCATCAGTATGGAAAGAGTCGTTTCCATCAATTTATCCATATAGCCACATGCCTCGTTTCAATTTTATTTCATTATGGCTTTAACATAATGAATTTGCTTGACAAAAGAAAGATGAAGCGTTAACCACATCATTTTACCCCATTTGCCTTGGCAAATCAAATTTAATGTTGTAGAATTTCAATTTATAGGCTGGCTAAGATAAATCATCATTTAAATTACTGAGGGCTCGCGACCCTCTCCGCCCCCTGCGGGGGCACCTCCCCCAGAGTGGGAGGCATAGGATGAGAGGCTTTGTAGTCTGAAGTTTAAAGAAAGAATAAAACATTGTACACTCTCGTTAGACGATTATTTAGCTAGCAAATCGATTCAGCTAATGTAAATAATTCCAGAATCTGTAACGTCAGCCTCCCCAATGGGGGAGGTGCCGAGCGAATGCGAGGCGGAGAGGGTTGCACCCAAAAATTGCACTAGTCAACAAAATGGACATAAATTTTACCCGCTCAAAGAAGGATAACGATTTTGACATGAGTGAAAATAATTTTTCTTTGCTTTCTGGTCTCGCAACAGAAAAGCGAAACGCTGCAAGCGAAAACATTGACGAGTTTTCGACAATCGATGTCGTGCGTCTCATCAATGATGAGGACAAAAAAGTCGCCGACGCCATCACGCCGATTTTGCCTAACATCGCCAAAGCTGTCGACATCATCGCGGCAGGCATCGCGTCGGGCGGGCGGCTCATATACTGTGGCGCTGGCACGTCAGGACGGCTCGGTGTGCTCGATGCAGCCGAGTGCCCCCCGACGTTCGGCGTGTCGCAGGGGCTCGTGACAGGCATCATCGCGGGCGGACGAGCGGCGATGTTTGAAGCGCAGGAAGGCGCAGAGGATAGTCCCGAGCTCGGCGCGACTGATTTAAAAAAATTGTCGCTCACAGAGAAAGACATTGTTGTCGGCATTGCGGCGTCTGGACGCACGCCGTATGTCATCGGCGCTCTCAGCTATGCCCGCTCACTGAAATCAAAAACGATTGCCGTCTCGTGCTCGCCCGACTCTCCCATCTCGCGCATCGCCGACATCGCTCTGACGGCAGTCACGGGTCCCGAAATCATCACGGGCTCGACACGCATGAAAGCGGGCACTGCAGAGAAAATGATACTGAACATGCTGTCGACGGGCACGATGATAAAGCTCGGCAAAACATACGGCAATCTCATGGTCGACCTCAAGGCGACAAATAAGAAGCTCGTCGCGCGCGCAAAGAATATCGTCATGAGCGCCACGGGCTGCACGATGGATGAGAGCATCGATGCACTCGCGAAATCAAACGGCTCAGCAAAAAAAGCGATTTTCATCATTCTGACGGGCACGGACGCCGATAAAGCGGCCTATTGGCTAAGCGAAGCGAAAGGCCATTTGGGGCTCGCGCTGAAGCTCTATAATCATTCGACAAAATAAGATGAGGTAAAACTCAGTGAACAAGACGAAAAATCCTGCTGAAATTGCACAAGCAATATACGAAATATTATCAAAAGAAAAAATAAACAGCGTCACTCACTGCATGACGAGGTTTCGGCTTGACATAGCGGATTGCGATGAGGAAATCATCGCTAAGCTCAAAAATGTGAATGGCGTCCTCGGCGTCAATTATGCGAACGGCGAGCTCCAAATCGTAATAGGACCTAGCATTGTCGACAAAGTGACAAATGAATTCAATCGCTGTCTTTCAAGCGGCGAAGGAAAAAAAGGCGCAAAAGAAAAAAGCCCTTTCGATGGGAAAGAGCTTCACGAAAAGATTCGCGCGAAAAATCAGACGCCTATAAAAATTTTTTTCAAGAAAATATCGACGGTGTTCCTGCCTATCATCCCCGCCTTCATCGCGTGCGGCCTGCTCACGGGCATAAACAATGTCTTGCTCGAGCTGTTCCCTGCTTTGGGGGACAACGCATTTTTCAAGCTCTCACAAATCATCGGAAACACAGCATTTTACGGCATACACATGCTCACGGGATGGAACGCCGCAAAAGTGTTTGATGGAACGCCTGCAATCGGTGCCTGCCTTGCCATGCTGCTGAATCATCCCGCGCTGTCATCCATATCGCTCTTTGACTCAGCGCTCACGCCTGGGCGCGGAGGCATCATCGCCGTCCTGCTTGTCGTCATATTCTCGTCGTTCATAGAAAAAAAGATACGCCTCATTGTGCCGAGCGTACTCGACCTTTTCCTCACACCGCTCTGCACCATCATCATATCGGGCTTTATCGCGATACTCATCTTGCAGCCCATCGGCGGATTCTTGTCGGAATGCATCAGCAAATCCGCCACGTTCCTCGTAAACAGCGGCGGCGCGTTGGCAGGATTTTTCTTGGCGGGGCTGTGGCTCCCGTGCGTCATGCTCGGCATACATCAGATGATGACACCGATACACGCCGAACTCATCGCGCGCGACGGCGTCACGATACTGTTGCCAATACTCGCAATGGCAGGCGCAGGTCAGGTCGGCGCGTCTATCGCCGTCTTCGTTCGCACGAAAAACGAGACGCTAAAGCATACGATACTCTCCGCATTGCCCGTCGGCATCCTTGGCGTAGGTGAGCCATTGATATACGGCGTCACGCTGCCGCTCATGAGGCCATTCATCGGCGCGTGCATCGGTGCAGGCTTCGGCGGCGCGTTCATTGCGTCGTTCTCCGTCGGCGCAAATGCGTTTGGCATATCAGGACTTCCGCTTGCGGCAGCTACCACCATGCCGCTCATATACATCGTCGGCCTGCTGATTTCGTATCTTGTCGGCTTTATTGCGGCGTATCTCATGAAATTCAGTGACCCTGTATAAAATGGAGTGATTAAAAATTGCAATTCGGCATATCCGTCTATGTTGGACTTGAGCAAACTCAAGAGGAAAACCTCAGCATCATCGTGAGAGCCGCGAGCTTTGGCGCAAAATATTTATTCACGTCGCTTCATCTGCCAGAGGTCGATAACATTGCTGCTCGTGATGCGCTTTTCCCTATCGTCGAAAAGGCTCACGAGTTTAAGATGAAAATCATAGCGGACATTACGCCCGAATCATTGAACGATTCGTGTTTATATGATGCAATAGACATTCTGCGCCTCGATGATGGCTTTGCGCCCACCACCATTGCCAAAATGACGCGAGACGACAGCCATCATTTATTTGCCATCAACGCGTCATCCATCAGCTTGTCCGAGCTCAATGAGCTCAAAGCATCAAATGCAGACTTCAATCGTCTGATTGCCATACATAATTTCTACCCGCGTGAAAACACGGGACTTGATGAAGCATTTTTCGTATCGCAAAACAGCATGATAAAGCAATTCAGCATAGATGTCTTTTCATTTATCCCATCAATGCATCACGCGAGAGGTCCCCTCTATTGCGGACTGCCGACGCTGGAAAGCCACCGCCATAAATCCGTCGTGACATGCGCGCGTCATCTCCTATCGCTCGGCGTAGAGCAAATACTCATCGGCGACCCATTGCCATCGAGCGAAGAGCTCAAAGCTATCAATGAACTCAATCAAATCAAAACAGCAAATGATGAAGCCGTGATTCTTCGCATAAAGCCATTGACGCAAAGCGAAAAAATCAAAGAGTTGCTGTCGAACGTGTTCACATCACGCCCCGACATGGCGCGCGACGTCGTCAGAACGATTGAAAGCAGAAAACAAGTAAAAGAAGCGGACATCAAAATTGCTGCGGAAAATGCGATTCAGAGAGATATAGGCGCGATTACACTGGATAATGACGACTATCCACGCTACAATGGGGAGCTTGAAATCATAAAGGAACCCCTACCCGCTGACAAAAGAGTCAACGTCGTGGCGAAAGTCGTACCCGATGACATTGATTTAATCAGACTGATAAAACCAAAACAAAAAATTTTATTTCACTTTGTATGAAGCGATAAAGTACTACTCTGATTCAGATTTGAAAATCTCATAAAAAATGCTCCACTCTGTATAACAATCATGTCATCCAGAGTGGAGCATATTATTTTGCAGTTTTATTCTTTTCTTAATCCAGCGATTTTCGCGAGCGTTCCCATTATCAGTTTTACCTGCGGAGCGACAGTGGACTTCACGAGGTGCTCATTCGGGCTGTGAATGTCAAGCGTCGTCACGCCGATGGAGACGGCGTCGAGCTTCGGATTTTTCTCGAGCATATAGCTGCACTCGAGGCCCGCATGTATGGCCTCGACTCTCATCACTTTGCCGCATTGCTCATGATATACATCCGTCATCATCTTGGCGAGCTTGCTCTTTGTGTTTGCCTGCCACACTGGCGATGGCTTTGCCGCTCTCGCCTCGCATGAGAAGCGCTTCCCGAGAATCATACATTCACGCAGAAGTGACATGAGCTTTGGATAAATGCCCGAGCGAATGAAATACGTGAACCATACGTCATCGCCATCCGTCCGTGCCATGCCGATATTCGCTGATGTTTCGACGAGCTTTGGATTCTTCGCAAACATGGAGAATACACCCGTATGAAGCACCATGACAAGCTCAGCGAATGATGCGACATCGTCATCGCTCATGACTTTTGCATGGCGCTCGGCATCATTGAGAGAAATTTCTATATTTTCATCGACATCGCCATACGACGCGAGAAAATTTGACTTCACTTCATCAAGCACAGCCTGTATGTCAGATTTGGGCGCGCATGTGACGATTATGAGCGTCGCCGACGATGGTATGGCATTTCTCGCAGTGCCGCCACATATTTCCGCAACGGCGAAATCGACGTTTGCTGCTTTCAGTCCATCAATTATCAGCGCGAGCACGCGAATGGCATTGCCGCGACCATCAGCAATGCGCTCACCCGAGTGGCCGCCGAGCAGGCCAGCAATTTTTATCTCATAGGCATTTGCTTCCCTTTCATCCGCGAATACAGATGACTTGTCACGCCACGTGATGTGGCGATGAAAATCAACGCCAACGCTGCCTGCACTGCCAATCGTGAGCAAATCGTCATCCTCAGAATCGCAGTTTATATAGTAGTCCACGCCATCGAGATATTTCGCGTCGAGATTTCTCGCGCCCGTCATCCCCACTTCTTCGTCGACCGTGATGATGGCGCGCAGTGGCCCGTGATTTACAGCATTTTTGAACGTATAGATGATCTCCGCGATTCCCGTGCCATCGTCCGAGCCAAGGCTCGTGCCATTCGCGCTGAGGAACTCATCCGTCTCAACGAGCTCGATGGCATCGTTGAGTGGGTCATATTTTTTGCCCGTCTCAGCGACGCAGACCATGTCCATGTGGCTTTGCAGGAGCGTGCGCGGCGCATGCTCATAGCCCTTCGATGCAGGCAAATCAGCGATGATGTTGTTTGTCTCATCCTGTACCACTTCGGCGCCGAGCTTTGTGAACGTTTCCTTGAGATAATCGCTCACGGCCTTTTCGTGGCCCGATGGGCGCGGTATCCTCGCAAGTGGCCTGAATTCATCAAGCACGCCTTTCAATATTTCATCATCTGTCATTTAATGCACACCTTTCCATAAAATATATTCAAGAAAGCACTGATTATTTCAGCAGTCGTCTTCTACGTTTCTTCACATCTCATTGCTCTGCGAAAAAATCTCTCGTCAATACTCCAACTTCAATTAATCAGCGTTTCCTCAAAAATAAAAGCTCCTCCCAAACGGAAGGAGCCTTTTGTAGACCAGTGAACCAAGAATCAAAGCGTGGAGACGTCCACGCCAGCCGGCACGTAGAGTATCATTACATCAGATATGCGCTTGGCCTCGCCTTCGAGCACATAGCACGCGCCATTCGCGAAGTCGCATATACGGCAACGCTCTGCCCCTTCGACGCGCTCGAAATTGACAAGCGCAGCACGCTTCGCTATCAAATCGTCCGCCACGCTTCGCACATCATCAAACGAAGTCGGCACATGGATGCGTACGGCGAGTTCCCCAACTTCGTTCGTATGCACCGTGAATCTCGGCTTCATGCGCTGAGCACGCACAGCATTATCGTAACCGCTGTCAGCCTCGACATACGGTGAGCCGCCATTTGCGACCCTTATATTCTCCTCTGCCTGTTCCGCCACATCTTCAATGCTATCTTCTTCATCCAGATAGGCAGAGTCAGGCACCAGCAGATTTTTGCACCTTTCCCAAATTCCCATTTTTTTCGCCCCCATTGCGCTGCCACATGCGCAAGAACTTTGTGTTCCCCCGATTCAATTTATGAAAAATAAATGTAAACCAAAAAATTCGACTAGCTTTATTGTAAATCGAATGGCAGATAAAAGCAAGTTTAAATTTTATAATATTGTATCGCATCGAATCAGAAGATGGAAGTTAATGATTATTTTATGCCTTTTGCCGCTTTCGTCGCGTTTTTCTTTGCGCGTCCGCGCGTCGAATGATCGAGAACCATCTTTCTGAGGCGAATGTTCTGCGGCGTTACCTCGACGAGCTCGTCCTCATTGATGTATTCGAGTGCCTGCTCTAAGCTGAGTATGCGCGGCGGCGTGAGGCGTATTGCCTCATCAGACGCCGATGTGCGCATATTGGAGACATGCTTCTGCTTGCATGGATTGATGTCAATATCGAGCTCGCGCGAATTCTCGCCGACAATCATGCCCTCATAGACCATCTGACCCGGCGAAATGAACATCGTGCCGCGATCCTGAAGCGTGTAAATGCCGTAGCCTGTCGTCTCGCCTTCCTCAAAAGCGACGAGTGAGCCATGCTCACGGCCTTCCATGTCGCCCTTGTATGGAGCGTAGCCGTGGAAGACGTGGCTCATGATGCCGTTGCCCTTCGTGCTCGTCAAAAGCTCAGAGCGGAAACCGATGAGGCCGCGCGCAGGGATAATGAACTCGAGGCGCATGTAGCCGTTGCCCTCCGTCATGTTGGAAAGGTCTGCCTTGCGCTTGCCGAGGAGCTCCATGACCGTGCCCATGTACTCCTGCGGTACCTCGACCGTCAGATTTTCCATTGGCTCACATTTTTGGCCATTTATTGTCTTGTAAATAACCTCTGGCTTGCCGACCTGCAGCTCAAATCCCTCGCGGCGCATCGTCTCAATGAGAATGGAAAGATGCAGCTCGCCGCGGCCTGAGACTTTGAATGTATCGGACGAATCCGTTTCCTCTACGCGCAGTGCGACATTCGTCTCGACCTCTTTGAAAAGACGATCGCGAATGTGGCGCGACGTGACAAATTGACCCTCGCGGCCCGCGAATGGGCTCGTATTGACGCCAAACGTCATCGAAAGCGTCGGCTCATCGATATTTATCGTCGGCAATGCCTCTGGATTTTCAGCGTCAGCAACGGTCTGACCGATATGCACATCGCCGAGACCCGTAAGCGCAACGATTTCGCCAAACGAAGCACTCTCCTTCTCCACGCGCTTGAGGCCCTCATATACGAATACTTTGCCAATCTTTGCCCTTTTCTCAGCGTCTCCGCCCAGCAGCATGACGTTCTGATTTGGCTTCGCCGAGCCGCGAATGATGCGGCCGACCGCGACTTTGCCGACATAGTCGTCGGCCTCGAGCGTCGTGACCATCATCTGCAGCGGGCCATCGGCATCGCCGTGCGGCGCAGGTATCTCCTTTATGAGCATGTCCATGAGTGGCTCGAGGTTTGAGCTCTCGTCCTCCATGTGGAGCTTTGCGATGCCGTCACGGGCGGCGCAATACACCACAGGGAAATCAAGCTGATCATCGTCAGCACCGAGGTCCATGAAAAGCTCGAGCACCTCGTCATAGACATCATCAACGCGCTGGTCAGGGCGGTCAATTTTATTGATGACAACAATAGGCTTCAGCTTCTGCTCGAGCGCCTTCCTCAGCACGTACTTCGTCTGAGGCATTGGTCCCTCGAAAGCGTCAACAAGAAGAAGAACGCCATCGACCATGTTGAGCACGCGCTCGACCTCGCCGCCGAAATCGGCGTGGCCCGGGGTATCGACGATATTTATCTTTATGCCCTTGTACATGATGGCCGTATTCTTTGAGAGTATCGTGATGCCGCGCTCGCGCTCGATGTCGCCCGAATCCATGACGCGCTCCGCGACCTGCTCATTCGCCCTAAAGACGTGGCTCTGCTTCAGCATTGCATCGACGAGCGTCGTCTTGCCGTGGTCAACGTGGGCAATGATAGCAACATTTCTCAAATCTTCTCTTGTAGTCATTCTAAAACTTCTTCCTCCTGACAATAAAAAAGCAAAATAAATATTGTATTCAAAATCAATATGTCTTTTTATATTATTATAGATGGCGCGCTATTGTCAATTTCTTTTTGAAAAACGCTCAGGAAATTATGGATTTGGCTTGAGAAAAATTTGATTTCTTCCAATTCACTTGTTTTCTAGGAATGCTTCGCCGGGGACGGTCTCGCCCTTTGGGATAATCACGAAATCATCATCGAATTTCTCCGTCGCCATCTTGTGCAGGATGCCGCAGCCGCCTTTGAGGACGGTAACCGTGCCGTCGAGTATCTTCACGAGCGGCGCTATGTAGTCCTCGACTTCCTTGATGTCGTAGCAGCCCGTATCGATGATGTAAAATTTATTGAACGTGCGATAAAGGCGGCGTATGAAATCCTCGGCTTCTTTTTTGCCCTTCTTCTCAATGAGCGTATCAAGATTTATCGACGAGTTCTTTGAGAATTCCATCCAGCTCTCCGTGTAGTAAATGCCGCCGATGTCACGATGAAGTGAATCGAGTCCCGTGCCCGAGAGAAGTATGTCAAGGCAATCGCGCGTGCGCGGCAGCACGAGCGGCGCCGTCGTCGCTTTGAGATTGGCTGTCCCGCCGCCGCAGCGACTCGCACAGACGACGATGCGGTCCACGTTCCACAGATTGTCTATCGCGTTTTGAACATATTTGTGCAGCTTCGCTGGGTCACTGTGAAGCGTCCGCGGCATGAAGTGAACAACGGCGTCCGAGTGATGAGCCTCCATGATGGACATGAGCTCGCGCTTGAGCGTTGGACAGGAAAGTATTACGGTCTTTGACATTTGTATTGCCACCTTTTCATTTAATCATCGTGCGTGATGTTGTATGTCTCATTATAATATCGATGAAGCAAAATGAACATAAAAAAATTGGCTCCGACTTATCGCCGAAGCCAATTTTTATGAACAAATCGAATTAAAGACCTGCCTGCTCTTTGAGCGCCTGCGCTTTGTCTGTGTGCTCCCACGGAAGATCAACGTCCGTGCGACCGAAGTGACCATACGCTGCGGTCTGACGATAAATCGGGCGGCGAAGATCAAGGCTCTTTATGATGCCTGCTGGACGAAGGTCGAAGTTCTTGCTGATGAGCTCGACAATCTTCTCGTCCGAGACCTTGCCCGTGCCGAATGTATCAACGAAAATGGATACCGGCTTTGCGACGCCAATAGCATACGCAAGCTGTATCTCCACTTTGTCAGCGAGTCCTGCCGCGACGATGTTCTTCGCGACGTAGCGAGCTGCGTACGCAGCAGAGCGATCGACTTTCGTGGGGTCTTTGCCCGAGAATGCGCCGCCGCCATGACGAGCCATGCCGCCATACGTGTCAACGATGATTTTGCGTCCCGTGAGTCCCGAGTCACCCTGCGGGCCGCCGATGACGAACTTGCCCGTTGGATTGATGAAATATTTCGTGTCAGCCGTGAGAAGTTCCGCCGGAACGACGGCCTTTATGACGTGCTCTATGATGGCCTCGCGAATTTCCTTCTGCGAAATCTCTGGATCATGCTGCGTCGAAATGACGATGGTGTCAACGGCGACAGCTTTGCCATCCTCGTATGCAATCGTGACCTGTGACTTGCCATCTGGGCGCAGCCACTTGAGCTCGCCGCTCTTTCTGACTTCTGCGAGACGGCGAGTGAGCTTGTGCGCGAGCGCGATAGGCAGCGGCATATACTCCGGCGTCTCATTCGTAGCGTAGCCGAACATCATGCCCTGATCGCCGGCGCCAATCAAGTCCATCTCGTCCTTGTTGCCTTCACGCGCTTCGAGCGCTTCATTGACGCCCTGCGCTATGTCAGCAGACTGCTCATCGATGGAAACGAGGATGCCGCACGTCGCGGCGTCGAAGCCATACTCGGCCTTCGTGTAGCCGATGTCGCGCACGGTGTCGCGAATGATGTGCGGTATGTCGATGTAGCAATTCGTCGAAATCTCACCGACCACATGCACCTGACCCGTCGTGACAAGCGTCTCGCATGCGACGCGTCCCATCGGGTCCTGCGCCATGATGGCATCGAGGATGCTGTCGGAAATCTGATCTGCCAGCTTGTCAGGATGGCCTTCCGTAACGGACTCAGAGGTAAAAAGTACACGGTTCTTTCCCATTTCTAAAAATCCTCCTTTGAAAATTTAGGTAAAATGTTTTACCGCATGTACCCACTTGTCCGATTTTCTCCCAAACGAAAAGGCTCTCTACCTAGATAGAGAGCCTTTTTACTCTCATCTCATAGGATATACCTATCGGAATTGGCACCGTTTTGACACCTGTCAATGGTTGCCGCGGCTTCATAGGGCCAGTCCCTCCACCGCTCTTGATGAGTTATATGCGGTTTTATATGATTATCCTACCACGTCTATACGTCTTTGTCAATGATAAACTGCATATATATTTACTATAAACGCTCACGCACCATTCCTATGATGGACGGCATAATCTCATACAAGTGCTCACCGGGGCATAATGTGTCGCTGTTCACGTCCATGTGGCCCATTATCGTGTATTCGCTCGGCGCCAGATGATAAATCCGACACAGCGATGCAAGAAGCTCCACCAATGAGTCTATCTGAGCATCGGTCGGGTACTCGTCCTCAAAATTTCCCGAGAGACATACGCCGACCGTATAGATATTGTTCATGTATGCATGAGCCCCGACCGTGACGAGCGGGCGGCCACGTTCTATCGTGCCATCTTGTCTGATGACGTAGTGATAGCCGATGCCTGCCCAACCATTGCTGAGATGGGCCGAATGTATCGCTTCGGCTGATGTATCGCCATCGGGCACGCCAACATGATGAATGATGATGGCATTCGTTGTCGGCCTCACGAACAGCAGACCTGCGAATGAGAAGTCATTCTCCGCGATCTCTATGCCTTCATCCGGTGCTTCGACACTGCTCGGGAAATACACGCCGAAACCGCCGCGCCAGCCATCCATGTCATCATTTTTTTGTTCATTCTTTTTGCTGTCATCCATGCTCGGCTTTTCGCTGTGATTGCGCGTGCGCTCAATCGTCACGTCATGCGTCGGTGCATTTCCATGACGGCGCGCCATCGCTGTCGGTGCGTACATGCCGAGCGAGACACAGAATGTGATGAAAATCGAAAGATATTTTATCAATGACAAACGTATCACCAAATTTGAAAAGGAAAATACCGCCGGCGCAACAGCAACCGACGGTATATATACCAATTATGGAAAATCAATCAAAAAGCTGGCTCACGGAGCGATGCGACTGAATGCGCACAATGACATCGCCAATGACATCTGCGAGCGAGCATACGACAATCTTGTCAGACTGCTTCTCAGGCGTCAGAGGAATCGTGTCCGTCACGATGAGCTTTTCGATATTCGACTCATTGATGCGCTTCACGGCTGGGTCAGAAAGAATGCCGTGCGAGCAGCAAGCATAGACGGCTTTCGCGCCCTTGTTAGCGAGAGCGCGAGCGCCCTCGCAGAGCGAGCCCGCCGTGTCGACGATGTCGTCGACCATGACGCATGTCTTGCCCTTGACGTCTCCGATGAGGTTCATGACCTCAGCCTTGCCCGGCTCTGGGCGACGCTTCTCAATGATGGCAATGGACGTATGCAGCCTGTCCGCGAGATCGCGAGCACGTGTAACGCCGCCAAGGTCCGGCGATACGACGACGACGTCCTCAAGATTGAGGTCTTTGATGCACTTCGCGAGCACGGGCGACGCAGTCAGATGGTCAACAGGGATATCGAAGAAGCCCTGTATCTGACCCGCATGCAGGTCAACCGTGACGACGCGGTCAACGCCTGCCGTGCTCATGAGATTTGCGACGAGCTTTGCCGAGATTGGCTCACGACCGCGCGTCTTCCTGTCCTGCCTCGCGTACGCGTAGTACGGCACGACAGCCGTGATGCTCGCAGCCGATGCGCGCTTGCAGGCATCGACCATGATCAGAAGCTCCACCAGATTGTCATTCACTGGATGCGATGTCGGCTGAATGATGAAAATATCACGCCCCCTGACGCTCTCGCCAATCATGACCTGCGTCTCGCCGTTGTTGAAGCGGCTGACAAGCGCGTCGCAGAGCTTCACGCCGATGTGTTTTGCGATGTCCTCTGCGAGCTTTGGATTCGCGCTGCCCGATAGGATGCATAGATCTTTCATGTCTGCCATTTGTCAAAAACCCCCATTAAAGTTTTAACCAAAGTTTTAGGAAACAATACGAAATCTATCATATTGCCATCTGAAATCCCATTCCAAATTCATTATAGACCTGTAAACGCTTTTTATCTACATAAATTTGAAAATAAAATTATTTTCTTTTGTCGAGCCAGTGAGGTATGTTTTTCTGGCGCGCGCGGCCGACTGCGAGCTCATTCTCCGGCACGTTCTGTGTGATGGTTGAACCCGCCGCGATATAAGAGCCATCCCCCACCGTCACCGGCGCGACGAGATTTGAGTTGCAGCCAACGAACGCATTGTTGCCGATTGTCGTGCGATATTTTTTCTTGCCATCGTAGTTGACCGTGATCGTGCCGCAGCCCATGTTGACACCCGAACCCATGTCGCAGTCGCCGATGTACTGAAGATGCGGAAGCTTTGAGCCTTCGCCGATATTCGAATTTTTGACCTCGACGAAGTTGCCGATTTTGACGTTCTTCGAGATTTTCGCATTCGGGCGGAGGTGAACGTATGGTCCCATCGTCACACCGTCGTCAATCTCGCACTCATGACCATAAACGAATTGCGCCGTGACGCCGTTCCCTATTTTCGCGTCGCTGAATCTCGTCGATGGTCCGATAACGCAATCCTCGCCTACTGACGAATCGCCTTCAATCCACGTGAACGGATAAATGACAGTGTCACGCCCAATGGTGACGCCGTCGTCGATAAATGTCGATGCGGGATCCATGAGCGTGACTCCCGACGCCATGAGTTCCTCATTCTTGCGGCGGCGCAGGATTTTCTCTGCGTTAGCAAGCTGCGCACGTGAATTCACGCCGAGCGTTTCCTCGTAGTCGTCCGCAGCGACTGCCCATATTTTTTCGCCCTTGCCGCGCAGAATCTCAAGCACGTCAGGCAAATAGTATTCGCCCTGCGCATTGTCACAGCCGACGCTCTTCAGCGCCTCGAAAAGGTCATCCTTCTCAAAGCAGTAAATGCCGGAATTTACCTCACGCACTTTTTTCTCTTCATCTGTCGCATCCTTGTCCTCAACGATTTTTGCGACGGAGCCATCTGCCGAACGAATAATGCGGCCATATCCTGTCGCGTCCGGCATCACCGCCGTGAGCACGGTCGCCTTTGCCTGAGCCTTGACATGCTCCTCATAGAGCTTTTTGACGAGCTCGCCCGTGAGGAGCGGCGTGTCGCCGCAGAGCACCATGACGGTGCCATGCTCATTCTCGAGCTTGTCCTTTGCCATGAGGACCGCGTGACCCGTACCAAGCTGCTCGGCCTGCACGACGACCTCGGCCTGCTCGCCGACAGCTTTCTGCACCATGTCAGCGCCAAATCCGACGACGACGATATTGCGTCTCGCGCCTGCGTGCTTTGCCGCATCGATGACATGCTGCACCATTGATTTGCCCGCAGCCTTATGAAGCACCTTCGGGAGCTTTGACTTCATGCGCGTGCCCTTGCCCGCCGCAAGTATGATAGTAACTAAATCCGACATTAAAATGATTTCCTCCTAGTTTTGTCCAGCCATTTTGTTATTTCATTCACCCTGAGTTTTCTTTTTCATTGCCTCCATGCTCGTGAGCAGCGTCTGCTCCGACTTCTCCATGTGATGCTCTGCCGCCTTCTGCGCGGCCTTCACATCGCCCTGCGCGATGGCATCGACGATGGCACGGTGCTCCTCGAGCGTCGCCTTGAGGCGTCCAGGGAATGACATCGACGTCTTGCGGAACTGCGTGAGCTGCTCGCGCAGATTGGAAATGATGCCAATCAAGCGCTGATTGCGGCTTGCCTGATAGAGAAGCCCGTGAAACTCCGTGTCAACCTCGACGATTTTCTCGATGTCTCCCTGCTCGATGTACATGCCTATCTGCACGAGCAGCCTCTGCAGATGGTCAAGCTCCTCATCCGTGATGCGCTCAGCCGCAAGTCCGCTCGCGAGTGACTCCAGCGATGTGCGTATCTCAAAGACTTCGTTCACGTCGCGTATCGAGAGATTTGCGACATACGTGCCCCTTCGCGGCATCATGATGACATAGCCCTCGAGCTCAAGCTTTCTTATGGCCTCGCGCACCGGCGTACGTGACACGCCAAGCTCCTCAGCCAGCTGTATCTCCATGAGTCTCTCGCCCGGCTTCAGCACCCCACGGCGTATGGCATCGCGCAGCGTCTCACAGACGACCTCGCGCAATGGCTGATAGCTGTCGAGCCTTATTGGTGATAATTTTTTCTCCATGTATTTTCTCTGCCCTTCATTTCTAATTCATTTCCATTCAATATTTATGTCAAATCTCATGAGTTTGAGAATATTCCCGAGGCGATGCCTGTCCGAAGTAATTTAGCAATTTCATACAGGCTCTTTGGCTGGCTCCGAAGCGGCATGTTTTCGCTTTTGCCGCGAGGAGTCCAGCATTAGAGCCTGTCGAAATTGCGCAGTGGATGAGGACTGGCATCACCGAGTCATTTACTATCCGATTTTACAATCTCATGCTGTCCCGTGAGCGGCACGACAAAAATCTCCGCACCCTTTGCCACAGGCGAACACCTCAGCGCATCAGCAGCCCTTTTCGCATCGTTTTCATTCTGCGCGAGCGCAAATATCGTTGGCCCACTGCCCGACATAATCGCATTCATCGCACCATTTGCCCGCAGAATGTTCTCGTATTCGCCGATGATGGGATGTTTTTTTTTCGTCACATGCTCCAGCACGTTGTATATATCTGAAGCAACCTGCGCGCCATTTCCCCTGTCGATGGCGCTTATCATGGCCGCCGTGTCGGGGTGACGCACATCGCTCATGGCGTCGTACTCGCGATACGCCCACGCCGTCGATACGCTCACGGGCGGCTTCGCGAGGACTACCCATAGCGGCGGCGCCTCCGCGAGACGGCTGAGTATTTCGCCGCGTCCCTTCGCGAGCATCGTGCCGCCCTCTATCGAGTATGGCACATCAGAGCCAAGCTCCGCGCCGAGCCTACGAAAATCTGCCACCGTCATGCGCGTGTAAAAAAGCGTGTTCATCGCTCTGAGCATGCCCGCCGCATCGGCAGACCCGCCCGCGAGTCCCGCCGCTATCGGGATTCTTTTCTCCACATATATGCGCACGCCGTGCTTAATGTCATGTTCTTTCAAAAAGAGCTTTGCAGCCTTGTACGCTAGATTGCTCTCATCAGCGGGCACATCGCCCGTATTCATAGAAAGCTCTATGCCCGACCCCATTGCCTCGACACGCACCGTATCATACAGCCCGACCGTCTGCATGACCATCTCGACCTCGTGATACCCATCATCACGCCGTCCAAGTATGTCAAGCGTCAGATTTATCTTAGCAGCGGACTGTACCGTTACGCTGTTCGCCATCTATGCATCACTTCCCGTGTTTTGCATCTTGTATACATCATTTTCACGTTTTAGATTTTAACAATTTTTTACACGCTATTCAAGAATTTTATAAAATTTAACCTACATAATAGAATTGACAATGGTCACAGCAGGCGTGATAATGAATGTGTACCTGAAATCATCACGGAAAGGAGCGAGACGATGGCTGAGGAAAAAGAAAATGCCGTGCCTAACGACGTGAAAGACGAAGACACGCAAGAGAAAAAACAAGACCATAAGATAGAAGAGCATGAAAAAGTCACCGTCGAATCCGCGCAGCGCAAAGCAAAAATCGCGCTTTCCTGCTTCATCGTCTCCATTCCGTTCGCGCTGTTCCTTCTTTTCAGCGCACTCTTATCATTTTTGCCACGCCTCGCCGAGATTTTCCCAGAAATGCCGATGGACAAAGCAGAGGCGTTCATGCCTCTTGCGACGACGATGACCATCGTCTCCGCTGTCATCATGATGGTGCTTCATTTCCCGATATATCGTCACGGCATCATAAATTTGAAGCGCGGCTTCCCAAACACGAACAGCCTCATCGCTTTGTCAACGCTCGCTTCATTCATATACGGCACATCGTCTTTGATGCTCACTGACAGCGATATCGTCAAGGGCATGCCGACATCGTGGTTCGCGCCGTTTGCGCTGACGCTTCTGTTCACGGGTCTTGGACGATACATCGAAGCGCGAGCGCATATCGTGAGCCTCACCGAGAGAAGAAATGCTCATGCGCTCGGCGATGATGAGCCGCCATTCGTCGCCCCGAATGAACCGACGATTTCGGGCTACGGCGCCGTCTTTGCCATGACGATTTCCGTCATCGTCGGCGCCATTTGGTTTGCTGTCTCCGGCGTATCGGATGCCGCGTCCATATTCCTCGCCGTGCTCATCGCGTGCTGTCCTGTTGCCATCAGCCTCGTTGAGTCGCCCATCCTGCTCATGGCCATCGAGAAAGCGCGAGACCTCGGCATCGTCATACGCAATCAGGACACGGTCAACGATCTCGCGAATATCGACGTCATCGTGCTCGGCAAGGGCGACATACTCACGGAAGGCAAGCCGCAGATTACGGACGCCGTGCCAGAGGGCATCACGATGAACACATTCATGGGGCTCGCCGCGGCCGCTGAGTCGGGCTCCCATCATCCATACGCCGCCGCCATCACAGAGCGCGCCATTCGCATCCACGCAAGAGAGCCGCGCGTCGCCGCATTCACGGAAATACCCAGCATCGGCGTCGAAATCATGTCAAATGGTCGCCCGATTCGCATAGGTCAATCCGAGTGGGTCAAAGCGCAGCGCGTATACATCAGTGCAGACCTGCTCACACGCGCTGACCAGCTCATGGAAAAGGGCAAATCCGTCGTATTCGTGAGCAATGGCTACGATGCAAAGGGCATCATCGCATTTGAAAACATCATTCGCGAAGATGCGAAGGAAACGATAGCGGCGCTGAAGGAAATGAACATCGAGCCCGTGCTCATCACGGGTGATGCCACGCGCACGGCGAAAGCCATCGCAAAAAAGCTCGGCATAACAAATGTGCTATCGGAATTGCACGGTGATGACGTAGCCGAGGCAATAGAAAAACTCAAGCAGGACGGCAAAAAGACCGTCGCACTTTACGATAAGCTTAAAAGCAAAACATTAAGCAAAAGTGTCGCAGACATCGTCATCGCGCCGACGTCTGCCGAAGAAAATGACAGATACGACGCGCCTGTGGTGATGACATCGACAGAGCTCAGCACGTTGCCAAAACTCATAAAGATTGCGACAAATGCCACGAACGCCGTGCGCAAAAATTTCATTTGGGCGTTCGGCGGCGCACTGTTTGCCGTGCTCGCGGCGGTCGGCATCCTCTACGTGTTCGGCGGCCCGCTCCTCGCCCCATCGATGGTCATAGCATCGTCGCTTCCGGGATTCATCGCGTCGATGATAAATATTGTGCGATACAAGCGAAGCTAAAAGAAGCCTCAGCCATATCATGAAAAATCATGACGTGTGCTGAGGCTTTTTAATTTGATTTCGAAAAAATTATGACTAAATTATTTTAATATGTAACAAAATTCTTTCGTTTTCCGTTTTTTAATGGTATAATGAGCGTGTATTGGTTTACGTTGATTATTTCAGAGGAGGTAATGAAATGCCATTAGTCACATCAAAGGAAATGTTCAAGAAGGCTTATGACGGCGGATATGCCATCGGTGCCTTCAACGTCAACAACATGGAAATCATCCAGGGCATCGTAGAGGCCGCGAAAGAGGAGAACGCGCCTCTGATACTGCAGGCGTCGGCTGGAGCTCGCAAGTACGCGAAGCCCATCTATCTCAAGAAGCTCGTCGAGGCGGCTGTCGAAGACTCGGGTCTGCCGATTTGCCTGCACCTCGACCACGGCGCAGATTTCGAGACGTGCAAGGACTGCGTCGATGGCGGATTTACCTCCGTCATGATTGACGGCTCAAAAATGAGCTTTGAAGACAACATCGCCGTCACGAAGAAAGTCGTTGACTACGCGCACGCTCATGGCGTCGTCGTCGAGGGCGAGCTCGGCAAGCTGGCTGGCATCGAGGATGATGTCAAAGTCAATGACAAAGATGCGTCGTACACGCGCCCAGATGAAGTCGAAGAATTCGTCGAGCGCACGGGCGTTGACTCGCTCGCCATCGCCATCGGCACGAGCCACGGTGCTTTCAAGTTCAAGCCTGAGCAGTGCACGCGCAACGCTGAAGGCGTGCTCGTCCCGCCTGAGCTTCGCTTCGATATTCTCGAAGAAATCGAAAAGAGACTGCCGCAGTTCCCAATCGTTCTGCACGGCTCATCATCCGTTGTGCCGAAATTCGTCAAAATCATCAACGAAAACGGCGGCAAGCTCGATGACGCGATTGGCATTCCAGAAGATCAGCTGCGTCGCGCTGCAAAGTCGTCCGTCTGCAAAATCAATATTGACTCCGACCTTCGCCTCGGCATGACCGCTGGTATTCGTGAACACATGGCCGCGCATCCAGCAGTATTCGACCCACGCGAATATCTGAAACTCGGCCGCGAATACATCAAGGAAATCGTAAAGCACAAGCTCATCTACGTCCTTGGCTGCAACGGCAAAGCATGAGCAATTAGCAAACGCTCAATAAATTCTGTTTGGACATTATTGAACTTACATTAATTACCATGAAGTATAAATCATAAAAAATGCTCCCTACCAAACAGGCAGATTAACAAATCTGTCCTAATCTGATAGGGAGCATATTTTATTTTCTTCCCAGCAAATATTTTATGTCTCTCAATAGTTCTTCTTCATCATTATATGAATGGAGCTCAAAGTAATCATCACCAGATAGCATCGCGGAGAGGTTAATGCCCACCCTGTAAAATATATGTACTGGCTTGCCAATTTTTTCGGCATAGGCCAATTCATAGCCCACTCCGAGCGATGGCTGCGAGCATTCAGCAATCACAATATCACTTTCGCGCAGCCAGGCCGTGTCCTGTTCGTATATGGCCTTGTCACCCTGCCCCTCAACAAGCGAAAGACTAAGGTCGCCGACATGCTCCGTCAATACCTTATCCGTCTCGTTGATGACACTTATGATTTTCCTATAAAGCTCCGCATCCTGCCTGCCACCTCGAATAGAGCCAGCAAAATATACTTTTTTATTCATTGCATCTCACCCGAACAATCTAAAAATATAGCTTGATATTTTCACAAAAATGATATACACGATTATTTGCCAAAAACAAACCTTACAATGCGCTCACTTGCCTCTTTTGTGGCAGCTTGTATATCTTTCTTTTTCCAAAACGGCTTCTTCGCGCCCTTATACTTTTCGACCAAATATTTCGCAATCGGATACTCGCTGTCGATGTAGCCTGTTCTGTCGCTGAGCTTTGTCGAGACTTTCACTCTGAACCACTCATTGCCGATGGCGCGATTGATACGCTCCTCGAGTAAAATCTTATTTCCAATTTTATTGACAAATCCCTTGAACTCGTCCTTATCGGCAAAGCCCGCATCCTCGCGTATCGCATCAAGGTTATTGCCGCTGCTCGGCATGATATGCTCTATATCGCATTTGCTTCCCATCTTGAACTCCATGCCGCGCTCCTTGGCGAAAAGATACTCATTCAGATAGACAAGCGTATAGCCGTCGTAGCTCATCACAGCGTCCCTTATCGCCTCACGTGTCCAGTTTGCCGCTATATGCTCATCGAAATCCTTCTTTATTTCGCCCACAGAGACGGACTTGTCCGCAATCTGAACATTTTCCTTGAAGAGAAACATCTTGAACTTTGCACTGGAAAAGCCCGTATCTACGAGCTCAAGCACCGTAAAGAGCCTCAGCATACTCTCGGCAATGACCGCTATATTGGCTTCTGTTATCTCCTCCAATGCAAGACGATGGAAATAGCTTGCCATGAACAGCCTGCTGTTATAATTGAATTTTAACAAGAGCCTTATTAATGGATAATCAGCGACCTTCGCCCATGCCTCTGTCAAATGAATCATTTCTCTGCACAAATCATTTGGATTATCGAGCAGCTTCTTATTGATTTCCGTATAATATCGTCTCAAGCCAGGCGTCGTCAAGATGACGTAGCCGTTGTCGCTGATGGTCTCCCTGTTGACTGCCCGTACATAGTACATCTGCTGCATCAAAATACCATCGAGAGTCGCAACATTCGTCTCCATCAGTTTTTCCACGTTCTCCGCTAATTGCTTCCAAAGCGCATTGAACTCGGAGATTTCTCCCTTGCGGTCTGCCGACGCGTACAGCTTGGCGGAAATGATGTCAGAATCACACAGCGGCATGCCATCAGAATTCAAAGAATTGAACATCATTATGGCCTGCTCGACCTGCCAGCTTCGTATCTCTATCACTTCACATTCCTGCGTTACGGCCTTGGCAAAATTGTTCAGCTCCGACTCCGACAGTTCATCGATTTTCTCACAGAAAAACTTGAAATTCCTAAAAAAATTCGTGTACCTGTTATCCTTTTGCCGATATTTTATCTGAGTCACTTTGTCCGCCGCTTCTTTATAGTCTGCGGCGCTCAATATAGTAGACAGCTCATTTGGATAGCGTTCATTAATCGAGAGATTCTCCATAATTTTTGTGTGCTTATATATTTCGTTGTCGGTTTCCTCATCAGGTTCATCGTCTATTTCTTCTGCTTTATACAGAATGCTCATAATGGTTCTACGGCGTGTTTTTAACCCATTACACAGTTCCCTTGATTCCTTATCATTTGAAGTTGCCTTGATGGCTTTAATGATTCTGATGAGCAACGCCTTCAGCAAAAGCAAAAACGTCGTCGTCCTTTGCTGGCCATCTATCAGCACAAGCTTTTGGTCATCGTCTTGGCAGTTGATGATAATCGTGCCAAAGAAATACCTGTCCTTGCTGCCGCTCTCGATGAAATCCATGATGTCCTGCCACAGCTTGTCGCAGTTGTCAATCTGCCATGAATAAGCACGCTGATATTCTGGTATCGAAAATATTGCGTCCTCCTCAAGATGCAGATAATCACCTATTTTCCTCAGTTTTGGTTCAATCGTCTTTGGCATTTTAATCACCTCATATTTGTATTGCAAGGCTCAGATTTTACATGCTCTTTCCTATCCAGTTGGGCGAATATCTCCGCTGTTTTCGCTAGTTGTTCATCCCCTCATAAATCTATCGCGTAATATTATAATTCGCCATTCGCATGAAAATTCCTGCAAAAATTTTATCATCCATGTTTAACAAAAGAAAAACGACGATGTCAGATTAAACTGATGTCGTCGTTTTTTGTTGCTCTTTTATCTCGTAATATTCAGTTTTGACTTTAGTCCGTGGACGAACTGCCTTGCCTCTGGCGTGAATATTCGCGTCTCGCCCATCCAATCGTAAGTGGCCTGTATCGCTGCCGCCGCGGTAAGCTTTAGCTCATCTTCAAAGCTTTCAGGCAGCCTAGACGCATTGTATGCCATGCCGCTATCCGTCATGTCGAGATTGCCATTGAGACGAAAAAGCGGTATCAAGTCGCGTTTCACGACGTACGCGTTGCCATTGAAAAGGACATCATTTACTTGGCCGTATTTCGTCGTGACTTTGTCGCCGTTCACCTCGTATGGCACACCTAAATTCTTCGAGAGAACTTCCACGTTGAAATAAAGCTCGTCATTTATCAATACAGCCCAAGTATCGGTCATTTCGCCATCAACGATGACAGGGTACGCCTTGCCAACATCCATCGGCTTGCCGCTTGATTCATCAATCAACGTTCTAGCCGCATTGTCTGACAAAAAATCCGCCATGCCATACAGAGCGAGCGCTTCGCGCACATCGCTTGCATCAATCGGCATGATGCCGAGCGCGTCTATATGCACGCTGCACGAAACAGTGCCATAGTCACCGCGCGTCACATCGATACGCTGATATTTTATCGTGAGCGGCGTGCCGACGTCTACTTGCTCAAAAAGCTGTTCGACGTCATCTTCGTGCATGCGAATGCAGCCGTTCGACACATAGCCGCCTATCGACTGAGGCATATTCGTGCCATGAATGCCATAGTGACCGATGAACCCCATCCATCTGTAGCCGAGCGGATTGCTATCGCCCGACGGCACGATCTCGTCCATGTCCTGTGGATTGACCCACACGGGCTCCACCTGCTTGTCCGTGATTTCATAGCTTCCCTCGGGCGTCGGCGTGTATGGCGTGCCCACTCCCACGGAATATTCCGCGATTTTATTTCGACCATCGTAAAGGACGAGCCTGCGCGTCGCGAGGTTTATGAATATACGATGCGCGTCGTCCTTATCATGTTTTTCTTGCTCGTTTGGATGGCGTTCTTTGCCATTGTCAGCGCGATTGCTTGACAAAATATCATTTCTCAAAAGCTCCGCGCTCGAGCTTTTGTCCGACACGCCCGAGAAGGCATAGCCGCCCACGATGGAAATGACGAGTATCAGCGGTATCAGCAGGATATATTTCGCAAGCCTTGTCATTTCAAATCTTCATCGTGTCCAGCGCCTCGCCCGTGTGGAGGTCATAGACCGTTATCGTGCCATTTTCTATGACAGCGACCGTTTGACGTCCATCCTGCCTCTTGGAGAGAGACGGCGAGCCAGGGTTCAGGAAAATCGTATCATCGCGCTTCTCGATGCCGCCCACGTGCGTATGGCCACTCACGAATATGTCAACCTTCATGCGTCTCGCAAGCGCATTTTTCTCTCCATCTTCCTCTGTGAGGTGTCCGTGCGTCACGAGAATGCGGTGGCCGTCGAGCTCCGCGAAGGCGTACGGGTCTGCCAGAGGTATATTGAGCACCGATGTATCGACGAATGAATCGCAATTTCCGAACGATGCTATGATAGGCACTGGACACTCGTTGATAAGTTCCACGAGCCTTGATGGCCCATAGCCAGGCGCCATCGGATTGCGCGGCCCATGGTAAAGGAAATCACCCGCATGCAGTATGCGGTCAGCGTCATGGAAAAATTTATCGTAAGCCATTTCCCATGCTTTGGCATCGCCGTGCGTGTCGCTTATAACACCAATTTTCATATCACTCGCCGCCTCACTTCTTCATCTCGCGCAGGAGATTTGCCATCTCCATTGCCGCCATCGCGCCGTCCGATCCCTTGTTGCCGGACTTTGTGCCCGCACGCTCCACGGCCTGCTCTATGCTGTCCGTCGTAAGCACGCTGAAAATCACTGGCACGCCCGTCGATTGGCCCGCCTGTGCAACGCCTTTTGAGACCTCGGCGCAGACGTAGTCATAATGACTCGTCGCTCCTCTGATGACAGCGCCGACGCAGATGACAGCATCATATTTTTTGCTCTCCGCCATCGTGCGCGCGATGAGCGGTATCTCAAATGCGCCCGGCACCCACGCGACGTCTATGTCGTTTTCGTCAGCCTCGTGACGCCTCAGCATGTCTATCGCCCCAGCGAGGAGCTTCGACGTGATGAACTCGTTGAAGCGCGATGCGACGATGCCAAATTTCAATCCTTTTGCCGTAAGCTTTCCTTCGATGATGTTTGCCATTTTATTCATCCTCCAACAGATGCCCCATTTTATTTTTCTTGACTGTCAAATATCCCTTGTTATATTTATTTGGCTCGATTTCAATAGGCAGGCGCTCCGTTATGTGAAGGCCATAGCCCTCGAGACCGGCGCGCTTTGCCGGATTATTCGTGAGCAGTCGTATCGATGTGAGGCCAATCGCCGACAAAATCTGTGCGCCTATACCGTAATCTCTGAGGTCTGGCGCAAATCCCAACAGCACATTCGCCTCGACCGTGTCCTTGCCCTTGTCCTGCAAAGCGTAGGCTTTCATCTTGTTCGCGAGGCCAATGCCGCGCCCCTCTTGGCGCATATAGAGCACGACGCCCTCGCCCTCTTTCTCTATGCGGCGCAGTGCGGCATGAAGCTGATCGCCGCAGTCGCATCTGAGCGAGCCGAGTGCATCGCCCGTAAGGCACTCGGAGTGGACACGCACCATGACATCTTTCTTGCCTGCGACGTCGCCCTTTATGATGGCGAGGTGGCACTTGCCGTCGAGCGTGCTTTCAAACGCCTTTATGCGGAAATGGCCATATTTCGATGGGAAATCGACGTCAGCAATCTGACGAATCAGTGTCTCATTGCGCTTCCTGTACTCGATGAGCGACTGCACGGAAATCATTTTGAGGCCGTGCTCCTCTGCAAATTTCAAGAGCTTCGGCGTGCGCATCATGTGTCCGTCGTCGTCCATGATTTCACAGCAAAGCCCCGCAGGATAGAGACCCGCGAGCCGCGCGAGGTCCGTCGTCGTCTCCGTGTGGCCAGCACGACGCAGCACACCGCCCGGCACAGAGCGCAGCGGAAAGACGTGGCCCGGCCGCCTGAATGTCGCTGGCTTTGAGCTTGGGTCTATGAGCGCCTTGACAGTTTTTGCTCTCTCGTACGCCGATATGCCCGTCTCCGTGTCGTACGCGTCGACCGAGACCGTGAACGCCGTCTCATGGTTGTCCGTGTTATTCGAGACCATCTGCTGTATGTCGAGCTCATCGAGGCGCGCGCCGTCTATCGGCGTGCAGATGAGCCCCTTGGCGTACGTCGCCATGAAATTTATGGCCTCCGGTGTCACGAAGTCCGCCGCAATGATGAGGTCGCCCTCGTTTTCCCTGTCCTCGTCATCGACGACGACGAGCATTTTGCCGTGCTTTATATCGTTGATGGCATCTTCCACTTTTGCAAATGGCATATCATCATCTCCTAAAATCCATATTTCATCAAAAATTCTTTTGTGAGTCCTGATTTTTCCGTTTGTTCGTTTGACGGGCGCTCATCGTTTTGAGCAAGCATGAACTTCTCTATATATTTGCCGACTATGTCGTTTTCTATGTTGACAACGTCGCCGACGCGCTTCGTGTGAAGTATTGTGACATCCTGCGTATGCGGTATCAGAGAAACCTTAAAATCTTTGTCCGTGACGCTCACCACCGTGAGACTCACGCCGTCAAGTGCCACGGAGCCTTTTTCGACAATATATTTTAAAAGCGCTTTCGGCGCTTCAATGGTGACGACGCGCGCATTTTGCTCATTCGTGATACTCACGATGCGCCCCGTTCCGTCGATATGACCGCTCACGATGTGCCCACCGAGACGCGACGCGAGACTAAGCGCGCGCTCGAGGTTCACGGGACTTCCGACGCTGATACTTTTGAGCGATGAGCGCCTCAACGTCTCCGGCATGACATCGACGGCAAATTCATTTGCTTTAAAGCTCGTCACCGTTAGGCACACGCCATTGACAGCTATGCTGTCGCCCACGTTCACATCGCTCAGCACTTTTTTCGCACTGATGATGAGCCGCCCGCTGCTTATATTTTTTATGTGGCCAATTTCTTCAACTATGCCTGTAAACATTTTTTAACCCTTATTTCTTGACGTATCCCGTCACGAGAATATCGCCGTCTATGAGTTCCGTCGATATGTTTTCGAGACGTACGGCATCACTGAGATGTGCAATGCCATTGCCCTCAACGCCCGTTAGAGCGTCGCGGCCGCCGACAATCATCGGCGCCATAAACGCATAGACTTTGTCGACGTTATGCGTGGCGATGAACGAATAATTAACGCGCCCGCCGCCCTCGACAAGCAGCGACGTGATTTCGCGCTTGCCAAGCTCCAACAGCAGCTTATCAATATCTACTTCTTTTCCACCGCCGCAGATTATCACGTCGGCGCCCTTTGCCTTAATCGCGTCGATGTTTTCATTTGGTGCGCTTTTCGTCACTGCGATGATAGTCGGCGCTTTGCCGTCATTGAGAACATCTGCGTCCATCGGTATACGCGCCATGCTGTCCAGCACGACACGCACGGGATTTCGCGTCGTTTTGCCCGCTATGCGCGCCGTGAGGCTCGGGTTATCATGAAGCACGGTGCCGATGCCCACGAGTATAGCGTCGCTTTCATCCCTCAACACGTGGCCGCGTTCGCGTGACTTTTCGTTTGTGATCCACTCAGACTCGCCCGCCGTCGTAGCAATCTTGCCATCAAGCGTCATCGCCATTTTCATTCTGACGAATGGCCGCCCCGTCGTGATCCATTTGAGGAACACTTCATTTTGACGGCGTGCCTCATCGCGGAGCACGCCGCATTTGACTTCGATGCCTGCGTTACGAAGCTCCTTCATGCCACCGCCGTTCACCTTTGGATTTGGGTCCTCAAGCGCGACGACAACACGCGCGATGCCTGCCTCGATGATGGCTTTCGAGCATGGACCCGTTCGCCCATAGTGGTCGCACGGCTCTAGCGTCACATACATTGTAGCACCGTGCGCGAGCTCACCCGCCATATTGAGCGCGTGTATCTCCGCGTGCGGCGTGCCCGCCTTCCGATGCCAGCCGGCGGCGACCACTCTGTCATCCTTCACGACGACAGCGCCGACAAGCGGATTGGGCGACGTCCTCCCGCGAGCATTCTCCGCGAGCCTCAACGCCATGCTCATATACTCTTCGTCCGTCACATCATTCACCTTCGCATTTTTATAAGTTCGTGAATATTCTCGAGGCGATGTCAGTCTGAAGTAACTTAGCAATTTCCTATAGGCTCTTTAGCTGGCTCCGAAGCGGCGTGTCTTCGCTTTTGCCGCGAGGAAGCCAGTATTAGAGCCTATTGAAATTGCGCAGTGGATGAGGACTGGCATCGCCGAGTCATTTTTAATCTGATTTCATAATACATGCAAAAGAAAAACCACCCAAAGATTGCTTTGAGTGGTTTTTTTGCATTTCAAATCTGCTGTCTTTTCTCATCCAGACTATACTGTCGGCCTCGGAATCTCACCGAGTCATGCTCGAAAGCTCGCGGGCTGTACCGCCGGTAGGGAATCGAACCCTGCCTCAAAGACAATCACGATATTCAGTTCGTTAGCTATCATAGCACAACAAGACTTGATGTGCAACTCCATATCACGGCAGAGCCTTGAACTGGCTGAACGGCCAAAATACGAGCATCGCTTTGCCCTTTATCATTTCATATGAGACAAATCCGACATCAGCGAACCTGCTGTCCTCTGAATTATTGCGGTTGTCGCCCATGACAAAGATGTGACCTTCTGGCACCGTCGCAAGCGGATAATTGCCGCGCGTCTTGCTCAGTATGTACGGCTCATTGAGGAGCTTGCCATTGACGAAGACATTGCCGTTCTTTATCTCAATCGTGTCACCGGGGATGGCAATGACTCTCTTGATGAAGTCACGGCTCGGGTCGCGTGGATATTTGAAAACGAGTATCTCGCCGCGCTCCGGCGCCCTGAAGCGATAGATGAACTTATTGACGACAAGCCTTTCCGCGCTCTGAAGCGTCGGCCGCATCGAAGGGCCATCGACCAAGTAAAGCTCCACGATAAAGTAACGAATGAAGAACGCCAAAACGACGGCAACGACTATCGAGACAACCCAGTCCTTGATTTCTTCACCCAAAGACTTCATAAACCTACCTCCTACCTAATAAAAAAGGGACTGATTTCCAGTCCCTCTTTTCACTCTCAGTGACGCTCCTTGATACGAGCAGCCTTGCCTGTGAGTCCACGCAGATAGTAGAGCTTTGCTCTCCTGACCTTGCCCTTGTGAAGGACATCGATCTTCTCGATACGCGGGGAATGCACAGGGAACATACGCTCAACGCCGATGCCGTACGAGATACGACGCACCGTGAACATCTCACGCACGCCGGAGCCCTGACGCGCAATCACGACGCCCTCAAACATCTGGATACGCTCGCGAGTGCCCTCAACAATTTTCGCATGGACACGAACCGTGTCGCCTGGGCGAAAGTCCGGAATATCCGAACGGAGCTGTTCCTTCTCAAGTTCCTGAATAATGTTCATATTTCTTTTCCTCCTGTTTTTAGACGTTCGTGGTGACCGATGTCATCCAGAGGACCGCCCACATACCTAGCTAGTTTACCACATAAATATCTCGTGTGCAATACTTGATTCACAATTATTTTTATTCATCATCATTCATTGTCCGACAATATGACATACCGCTCGGGGTGAAAATCACTTCTCGGCGTGAGCCTTATCTTTACGCTAAGCTCATTCGCAAGGTGCTCCATCGTCTTGCGCTCAATCAGCGCAAGACGTACCTTGTCATTGAGCTCCACGTCATAGCCGCCCTCAGAGTGATGCTCTGATTCGATGTGACGTATGTCGCGCGATATGAGCACGCCGACCGTCTCAGGCGAAGCCACGTAGCCACGCCCATCACAGCACGGGCACGACGAATAGAAAAGGCTCTGCACATTATGGCGCGATTTTTTGCGTGTTATCTCGACGAGGCCGAGCGGCGTGATGTCGACGATGACCGTCTTCGTCGGGTCGCTTTTCACTTTTTCGCGCAGTGCGTTGAGCAGCCCTTCCTTTTGCTCATCCGTGTCCATGTCGATGAAATCGACGATGATGATGCCGCCGATGTCGCGCAATCTTATTTGACGAATCACTTCGTCAGCCGCCTCGAGGTTTGCCTTGTACACGGTGTCAGCGAGATTGTCGCGGCCCACGAAGCTCCCCGTGTTTACGTCTATGACCGTGAGTGCCTCCGTCCTGTCTATGACGAGAAAGCCGCCCGACGGCAGCATCACCTTGCGATTTCTGAGCGTCTTCATCTCGTCGTCTATGCCGTACGCATGGAAGAGCGGCACCGCTCCGTCGTAAAGCTTCACGCGCTCCTTGAGCTCCGGCGATAGGTATGAAATGAGATCAATCATGCGATGATATGCGTCGCGGTCATCGACAATCAGCTCATCGACGTCGTCCGTCATGTAGTCGCGTATCGTGCGAATGATGAGGTCAGCGTCTCTATAGAGAAGAGACGGCGCCGCAAGAAGACGGCTTCGCGCCATGAGCATCTCCCATAGATGCTTAAGATACGCCACATCGTCTTTCAATGCTTTCTCGCTCTCGCCCTCTGCCGCTGTGCGCACGATGATGCCCATGCCCTCTGGGCGCAGCTTCTTCGCGAGCGACAAAAGGCGATAGCGCTCATCCCTGTCGGCGATGCGATGCGAAATCGCTATGCGCTCCGCATTCGGCATGAGGACTACATTGCGCCCCGGCAGCGAAAACGTCCGCGTGACGCTCGGACCCTTTGTGCCCCATGCGTCTTTTGTGACCTGCACGGGAAAGCTCTGCCCTATGTGAATAGTCTCGCCTTTCACTTTATCCTTGCCATCGCCGATATAGAGAAACGCATTCTTCTTTGCGCCGATGTCGACGAATGCCGCCTCTATGCCCTTCAAAACATTCTGCACGCGGCACTTGTATATATTGCCGACGAGATGCTGATGCGCGGGACGCTCGGCATGCGCCGCTATCAGCCTGTCATCCTCTATGAGCGCCATGCGTGTCTCCTCGGGCACGACCTCCACTACGATTCTCTTCATAGCGCTCTGCCTTCTTTTAGGAGCTTTGTGCGCTCCATGATGGCCGCATCTGCGTCGCACGGAAGCCCGAATTTGTCGCACAGCACCGCTATGACTTCGCCCGGCTTTGTGCTGCCCGTGGCCGTGATGCGTATGGCGTAACTGAGCGCAACGGACTTCATGTCATTCGACATTTCGTAGCTGACATCGCCAATGACGTATTTTTTGATGTCTACCTCTCGCTTCTTTTTTGGCGTGATGCGCTCATAAATGCAACTGTCGGTCTCATTAAAACACTTCACCGCATCTGAAATATCTTTTTCGTTCGCGCCAACCTTCATGGAGATGACAGCCTCGTATCGTGCCTCATCCACCTCGGCCATGAGCGCCTTATGTTTCCCCGTGAGCTTCTTAAGTGAATTGATTTTTATGCCCGCTGGCAAACTTTGCGCTAGTCTCTGCTTCACATCGTCTGCGTCCATATCCGACAAAAGCTCAAAGTCCATATATTCATCGCGGCTTGTGACGCCTACAGCAAGCGCAGAGGCAAATGAAATCTTCATGTGAGGATTGAAGCCCTCTGAATATGCGGCTGGCAGCTTCGCGCGGACAATGGCTCTCATAATGATGTCCGCATAATCGAGGTGCGACACATAACGAAGCTCGTCGCCCTTCGTTATGCTCGCACGATATGCGTACAGCTCACGCTGTTCATTGTCTGACGCATCGGACTTTTTATCGCCACTTGGCATTTCATCATGAGCAGCAGGCTCCCTGTAGAGAGCGCTCTTTTTCCAATCTATCACATCGGCACCGAGCCTCTGGCAAATGCCACAGCCCGTGCATGTGCCCCTGCGGCAATCATGAGTGAGCGCGGCATCGAGTGCCCTCCGCCATTCGTTTTTGAGAAAAGCGATGCTCACGCCCGGCGTCGTGTGCGACCACGGCAACGGCTCATCAAAATCACGTGTGCGCTCATTGTAGTACTTCATGTCTATGCCGCACTCATCGAACGCGTCAAGCCACGCCGTTTCATTGAACAAATCCGTCCAGCCGTCGAATTTTGCACCATTGCGCCACGCCGTCTCAATGACTTTGGCGAGTCTTCTGTCGCCGCGCGCGAATACGCCCTCGATGAGGCTCACGCGCGCATCATGATACGCGAAATGTATGGCTCTGTCACGAATATGCGATTTCAAAAGCTCCTGCTTGCGCCTAAATTCTTCCATTGAATTTTGTCCAAACCACTGGAACGGCGTGTACGGCTTCGGCACAAAGCACGAAACGCTCACCGTAACCTTCACATCATGCCTGTGACGAATCGAATAATAAAGGTCAACCACTTTTTTCGCAAGCTCCGCGATGCCGATGATGTCATCGTCCGTCTCCGTCGGCAATCCCATCATGAAGTAGAGCTTTACGGACTTCCAGCCTTTTCTGAACGCCGCGCCGACCGCTGTCATGAGGTCGTCCTCCGTGACGCCCTTGTTTATGACGTCGCGCATCCTCTGCGTCCCCGCCTCGGGCGCGAATGTCAGACCACTTTTTCTGACTTTCTGCATTTTGTCAGCGAGCCCGATTGAAAAGCTGTCTATGCGCAGTGACGGGAGCGAAAAGCTCAACTTTTCTTCGCTGAAATCATCGAAAAGGTCATCGACGAGTCCCGCAAGACAAGAATAATCAGCCGACGATAGCGACGTCAGCGACATTTCGTCATAGCCCGTTGCGTCAATCATCTGACGAGCGAGCTCTCTGAGTCTTTTCGGCGTGCGCTCGCGCACGGGACGATATTCGATACCCGCCTGACAAAATCTGCAACCACGCGAGCAACCACGGAAAAGCTCGAGCATGATGCGGTTGTGAACGATATCGATATTCGGCACGATAGGGTGCACCATCGCAGGCGCCATGTCAAAATCTTTCACGATGCGTTTATAAATGACGGGGCGCGCTACATCTTTTGCGCTGTCCTTCACATCGATGCACTTAAAATTCCCATCCTCATCGTACTGTGGTTCATAAAATGATGGCACGTAGACGCCATCTATCATGGCAACGCGGCGAAGGAAGCCCGTCCTTCCCTCCGGCTTTCCCGCGCGTTTCCATTTGACAAATACATCCACTACGTCTTGAAGCATTTCTTCGGCCTCGCCAATCACAAAGAAGTCGAAGGACTCTGCAATCGGCTCGACGTTGTAGACGCACGGACCGCCCCCGACGACAAACGTGTCATCGGTATCACGCTCACTTGCATGAAGATGTATGCCCGAGAGGTCGAGCATGTTGAGAATATTCGTGTAGCTCATCTCATACTGGAGCGTAAATCCGAGAAAATCAAATTTGTTGATTTCCGTGAACGTCTCGAGAGAGTAAAGCGGTATGCCTTGCTCGCGCATTTTCTGCTCCATGTCGACCCACGGCGCGTATACACGCTCAGCCGCCGTATCATCACGGCGATTCAGTATCTCGTAAAGAATTTTCAAGCCGAGGTTCGACATGCCGACCTCGTAAGTGTCCGGCATTGACAGCGCAAACGTGCACGATACATCATCGTGCGATTTTACGACAGCATTCAGCTCGTGACCCGTGTATCGCGCTGGCTTCTCGACGGCACTCAAAATATCAGGCGAAAGTTTTACCATAAATAGAATCACCCTATCGAAGAAAATATAATCGGCGAATTAGAACAGCAACTTTTGCTTTTTCATGTGAATATTGACGAGTATCGCTATCGACATGATATTCGTCGTGAGCGATGACACGCCGTAGCTCATCAGCGGCAACGGGATGCCCGTGACTGGCATGATGCCTGCGGTCATTCCGACGTTGACGAGAATGTGAAATGCGAGCATCGACGTAATGCCGACAGCGAGCAGCATGCCAAACGTGTCGCTCGCGCCGCGCGCGATTTTGATGCCCTGCCACAATATCACAAGGTATAAGAGCAACAGCACCGTCGCGCCGATGAAGCCCATTTCCTCGCCCACGACGGCGAAAATAAAGTCCGTGTGATTTTCAGGCAGAAAATTTAATTGGCTCTGCGGACCAGAGAAAAGGCCCTTGCCAAATATCATGCCCGAGCCAATCGCGATTTTTGACTGTATGATGTGATACCCAGAGCCGAGCGGGTCAACATTCGGATCGAGAAAGACGAGTATGCGCATTTTCTGATAGTCTTTCAGAAAATGCCAAAGAATCGGGCTTGCCGCGACCGCCGCGAGAAAGAATCCGCCGAGGATTTTCAAATTGACGCCGCACGCGAAAATCATGCCAAAAAAAATTGCCAAAAAAACAAGAGACGTGCCGAGGTCTGGCTGCTTCAAAACGAGCAAAAACGGCACGGCAACGAAAAGCGCGACAGGAGCCAAGTCTCGCAGCGTGTTGAGCTTGCCGACCTTGTCCTGCAGAAGCGAGGCAAGCGACACAATCATGATGAGCTTCGCGAACTCAGACGGCTGTATCGTTATGGGACCAATCTGTATCCATCGCTGCGCGCCGAGCGCCGAATGGCCAAACAGCATGACGGCGAGCAAAAATACGAGATTTATTATGTATAGCTGCTTGCCGTAGCGCTCAAGCATCTTATAGTCGAAGTTCATCAAGAAAACAGCCAGCGCGATATTCAAAATCGCGAAAATGCCTTGACGCTCGACAAAGAAAAATCGCTGGCCCGACGGCGCATTGGCATGTGTCGCGCTGCCGATAACGAGCAGGCTGATGAATATAATGGCAAGCGCCGCCATTATGAGCGGAAAATTCAGTCGCCTGAGCCACCTTTTATTCATGTTCAAAAAATCCTCCAAGAAAATAAAACAGAATAAATCAGAAAAACCGGTGCTTTGATGGCACCGGTTCCTTTTGACTTAACGCTTGTGAATGTGATGCTTCATGCTGCTGACTGGGATATTTGCAACAAGCGCGACAGAGTCAGCATCGTTTTCCAGCGAAATTTCCATCAGGTTCTTATCAATTTCCATATAATGGGAAATCACCTTTATGATGTCATTTTTAATGTTTTCCATGATTTCTGGCGAAATATTTGCGCGGTCGTTCAAGAGCACAAACTTCAGCCTTTGATGAGCCACTTCGGATGATTTGTATGACGAGCTGCCAAACAATTTTTTCAATGCATCAAGCATGATAATTCCCTCCTTAATGGCCAAACACATGCTTGAGGCGGGCAAAGAAGCCTTCCGTCTCAAACGGCTTGAATGGAATATCTTCACCGAGCACTCTGCCAACGACGTCACGATATGCGCTGCCCGCTGGCGAGTCCTTCCACTCCACGACAGGAATGCCGCGGTTTGCCGAGTCAACGACCTTTTTGTCGTCAGGTATCTGCCCTATGCACTCAACGGAAAGAATGTCATCTATCGATGTCATGTCAAGCATCGTGCCGTCCTTCACCATCTCAGGGCGAATGCGATTGACGACGAGCCTTATGGGTTTGTCCTCCGACTGGAGTTTGCCAATGATTTTGTCTGCGTCGCGCACGGCCGCAATCTCCGGCATGGTGACAACGATGGCCTTGTCCGCTCCGATGACGGCCGTCTGAAAGCCCTGCTCTATGCCCGCGGGGCAGTCAACGAGTATATAGTCAAACTCGCTTCTCATGGCGTCTATGATGCTCAGCATGTCATGCGGTTCGATGGCCGTCTTGTCAGCCACCTGCGACGTTGGGAGAAGGAACAGGTTCGTATATTTTTTGTGGCGCACGAGAGCTTGTCCATAATTTACCCTTTTTTGGACAACATCGACAAGCGTATAGACAATGCGCCGCTCAAGTCCCAAAAGAAGGTCAAGATTGCGAAGGCCCGTGTCGGTATCGACAAGCGCGACCTTCTTGCCGCGCATGGCGAGACCAACGCCCAGGTTCGCCGTCGTCGTCGTTTTGCCGACGCCGCCCTTGCCCGATGTGATGACTATGACTTCACTCATTTAAAGTGTCCTACCTTTCTATTGATTCAATGATGATTTGGCCGCCCTGTATAGAGGCTTTCTCTGCGCCTTTCGGCTCCTCTGCGTCATCAGGCGACTGCGCTATATGATCTGCTATGCGTATCTGCGTCGGCATGAGCTTGTCGGCCACGATGAACGCGGAAATATCGCCATAGGCTCCCGCATGGACGAGTCCCCTGCATGTTCCGCGTATGTCGATGCTTCCGCCCGCAATGATCTGCGCACCCGGGTTGACATTGCCGCAAATGAGTATCGAGCCGGGCGCCGTGATTTCCTGACCGCCACGCACCGTGCGATTGACAACCATCATTTTCGGCGCTGGCGGAGCGGGCTGCGCGACAATCAGCGGCTCCGATGTGCTCATCGGCTTTGGCTTTTCCTCATTCACTTCTGGCTTTGGCTTTTCAGGTGATTCCACTCTGAAAAGGACGCCATGCTGATGAAAGAGCTTTTTTAATGTCTGTTCATTTTCATTGCTCAAAAGTCCTGGCTCAACAATAATGGCCGTTCCCGGTCTGAAAAACTTCGAGCCAGACTCGAGCTTCGCCATAATATCATTTTTCAGTGCTTCAAAATCAACGTCGCGGTCAAAAACAAGCTGAAGGCCGTACTTTGATCCCTTTAGTTTTACAATCTCCTCGCTCATCGTTTCACCGCCTGAAAATAAAGTATCAACAAAAACTAAATATTATTATCCAATATTATCATCAATTTGACAAGTAGAATTCGCCATCACGGTGAAGGCTTTTGATTCTGATTTCCCGTCCCATTGGCTTTTGCATTGGCTGTATCTGTGCTCGCCGCAGGAGTTGCCATCCCTTCATTCGCGCCTTTCGCCTCATCATTCTGCTTCACTGGCGTTTCATTTGTCACTTCTTCGCTTGCGTCCTGCGCATAGCTTTCAAATTGTTCATCCTGCTGATTGGCAGACGCAGTACTTGTCTGCACATTGCTGCTCGGCTGTGGCTTGTTCAGTCCGAAAGCCGCCTCGAGAATGCTTCTGCCTATTGGCACTGCGGACATCGATGCAAAGCCGCCATTTTCTACAATGACAGCGACAACAATGTTTGGATTATCGAATGGTCCGTATGCCACAAACCAGCCATGATCAGCGCCGTGCGGATTTTCTGCCGTGCCCGTCTTACCCGCTATGCTGACAGGGAAATCGGCAAACGTGCCCGCAGCCGTGCCAAACGTCGTAACATCATGGAGTCCCGCCTGCACGAGACTCAGCACATCGTCCGACACATCGAGCGTCGAGAGAAGATTTGGATGATATTCCTTGACCGTTTTGCCATCTGGTCCCACGATGCGCTGCACGAGATATGGCTGATAGCGCTTGCCGTTCGTCGCGACTTCGCTGATGACCATGGCGGCCTGAAGCGGCGTCACGAGGTTGAAGCCCTGCCCTATCGCTGCATCGAGCGTCTCCGGCACGTACCAATCCTCATCGAAGACTTTCTCTTTATACGCTCTGTTGGCCACGAGTCCCTCGGACTCATACGGAAGATTTATGCCCGTCTTTTTGCCGAGGCCAAACATGCGCGCATATTTCTCGAGCCTGTCTATGCCCAGCCTGTGGCCAAGCACGTAGAAATAGACGTTATCGGAATGCGCAAGGCCGCTCACGAAATCTAGCCAGCCAAGCACCTCGCCGCTCGCGTTTCCCTTGTCCATGTACTCGCCGCTGTCATAAATCTGCTCATACGGCGTCGTGACACCCTCGGCAAGTGCCGCCGTGCCAGTGACGATTTTGAATGTCGAGCCTGGAGGATATTCACCCGTGATGGCCTTGTTGTCAAGAGGATAATTTGGATCCTCATTGATTTTCTTCCAATTTGATTCTGATATGCCGTGCACGAAAAGATTTGGATCAAACGCGGGACGGCTCACCATGGCGAGCACCTCGCCCGTCTGCGGGTTCATCACGACAGCAGCCGCAGCGCGCACGCCTTGATCCGCCATTCGTGCCAGCTGATCGTCAACGGCCTTTTCTGTCGCCGTCTGAAGATCCCAGTCAATCGTCAGCACGAGGTCGCAACCCGATACTGGTGGCTTCTCACCCAGTATCTGAACAGGCTTGCCCGTGACATCAACCTCTACTTGACGACCGCCATTCGTGCCGCGAAGCTCTTTGTCGTAAATGCGCTCCAAGCCGAACTTCCCAACGATGTCACCAGACTTATAGCCTTCGTCCTTTTTTCGCTCGAGTTCCTCATCGCTGATTTCGCTGACGTAGCCAAGCACATGCGCTGCTTCATCTTTATAGAGATAATTCCTTACGGCCTGAACCTCAATGACGACGCCTGGATAAAGTTCCTTCTGCTCCTCTATTATCGTGAGAATATCCGGGCCTATATCCGTCTTTATGCGTATGGGCTCAAATCCAACGTGATTTTCTATTTTTTCCTGTATGTCTTTTTCTGGGACATTGAGAAGCGTAGAGAGACGCGCGACGACCTCCGGCTTTATCGGTGCAGTGAGTGGCAAAAGCGACACAGTAAATCCCGGCCTGTTCATAACGATATTCTGACCATTCCTGTCATAAAACGTGCCACGCGGCGCCATAGTCGGTATAAGCCTTATGCGATTGCCCTCTGCCCTCTTCTGATAATATTCTCCCTCATAGACCTGAAGGTATCCCACGCGGGCGATGAGCACAGCGATGATAAAGACAACGAGGCCGCTCAGCACCCTAAGACGGATATCAAAGTCATTTCCTGCATTTGGTTCCAATAAAGAACGCTCCTAATGAAAACCGATGAAAACCGAAAACTCAAAACTGACAGCACTGCTTATTTCTCAACCGTCAGCCGCTCTACCATCTTCGTTGTGGCATAGTGGACTGGCAAAGCAAATACGACATTGAAAAAGAGTGTTGGCAACAACAGCTGATGAACATGCGACAAGATGTCGGGCCTATAGCCCAGCAAAAACATGAAGAGCAGTGTGACTGCATCATCAGCCGCCGTGGCTATGAGCACGGAGACAAGCGGCAAAAACATCTGCTCTTTAAAAACATTCTTTGAAAAAAGCCCACACGAAAATCCTATGATCATCTTCGTGAGAATATGAATCCCAAAAAATGTTCCCGTCGCCAAATCCGAAAGAAGCCCCGTCAAAAAACCCATCAAAGCGCCCTGCCTCGCTCCGCGCTGAAACGCAAACGAAACGACCAGTATCAAAAGCAGGTCAGGAGCGATGCCGCCGAATATAATCGGCATAAATGACGCCTCGATGACATAGAGGCCGAGGACAAAAAGCAGCCAGCATGCAAATTGTTTCATGGCTTTTTCTCCGCTTCCGTTCCTGTTGCCGCCTTTGGCTTTGCGATTGGCTCCGGCGGTGCCTCGCGCGACGCCACGATGACCGACACATCCTCGAGCCGCTGAAAATCAACGGCAGGCTCCAAAATGGCGCACTGAAGCAGTCCGCCGGCGTCGTTTTTCACCTCACGGACTGTTCCTATCATGATGCCTTTCGGATATATGCCGCCGAATCCGCTTGTCACTATCGTATCGCCCTCAGCGACATCCTCATTGCGCGGTATGTCCACCATGCGTGGGGAAAGTGCATCGCCAAGATTGCCCTTCACGATGCCTGCGACGCGCGAACGCTGCACAAGCGCGCCAGCCGCCGCGCGTGGGTCGAGTATGAGCTCCACCTTTGACGATATGGGACCAGCCTCTGATACAACGCCGACAAGACCGCGAGCCGTCACGACTGGCATATTTTTATTCACTCCGTGCTCCGTGCCACGGTCAATGACAATCATGCGAGTCCATGTCGTCGGCTCACGCCCAATCACGCGAGCGACAACAAAATCAAACTGCGTCGCAAGATTTTTATAGCCAAGCAGCTCACGCAGCCTTTTGTTTTCTGCGGCATATTCCTCTGCCTTGACATTCTGCACGCGAAGCTGCTCTATTTCTTCCTTCAGCTGTTTATTCTGCTCATGAACCGTCATGATGTCCCCTACATTCGTAAGGCCGCCCTCGACGCCATCGCCGAACCACGATGCCGCCCTTTCGAAAGGAGCGAGCACCGTTATCACAGCCTTGCCGGAAATAGGAGTGCCAAATCTTCCCCTTGCGGCAAAAAATACCACACAGAAAATCGTGACAGCAACGCCGACCAGTATCCAGATTGTACGACCGGATTCATGATCACGTTTTATTTTACTCATGCTTCACATCGATTCCAATACAAGCCAACATCAGCTTCTGAGCTTTTTCGTTGTCATGACGACTCTCTTCAGAAGCTCGATATTTTCTAGCGACCGTCCCGTGCCCTCGCCAACGCACGAGAGCGCATCCTCCGCTACAAGCACGGGCATGCCCGTCTCGCGGGAAAGGAGCTTGTCAAGGTTCATCAAAAGGGCACCGCCGCCCGTCATCATGATGCCGTGATCCATGACGTCAGCCGCAAGCTCCGGCGGCGTCTTCTCGAGCGTGCCCTTGACGGCATCTATGATTTTATAAATAGGCTCATCGAGTGCCTCACGCACCTCGCTCGCCTTGATGTTCAGCGTCTTCGGGAGTCCGCTGACGAGGTCGCGCCCGCGTATGTCCATCGTGCGGTCGGCCTCGGGCGGGACTATCGCCGATCCTATGGTAATCTTTACTTCCTCTGCCGTGCGCTCACCAATCATCAGATTGTACATGCGCTTCACATACTGCACTATGGCGGAGTCCATCTCATCGCCGCCGATGCGAATGGAGCGGCTCGTCACGATGCCACCAAGCGATATGACTGCAATCTCCGTCGTGCCGCCGCCGATGTCGACGACCATGCTGCCCGTGGCGTCCTCAACAGGGAGTCCCGCGCCTATCGCCGCAGCCATCGGCTCCTCTATGAGATACGCCTCACGAGCGCCCGCTTGCTGCGCGGCATCTATGACCGCACGCTTCTCCACCTCGGTGACACCGGATGGCACACCAACGACGACGCGTGGGCGCACAAAAGAGCGCGTGTTCATCGCTTTTCTTATGAAATATTTCAGCATCGCCTGCGTCACGTCAAAGTCTGCGATGACGCCGTCCTTCATCGGACGAATGGCGACAATATTGCCCGGCGTACGACCGATCATGCGCTTTGCTTCCTCGCCGACGGCCAGCACCTCTCCATTTTCACTTTTTATAGCAACAACGGACGGCTCACGCAGAACGATGCCTTTGCCCTTCACATGCACAAGCGTATTAGCCGTTCCGAGATCTATTCCCATGTCACGAGATCCAAACAAGCTCCACATTGTAAAATAAACTCCTTCCAAAATCGAATACAATATTTTCTTCTATCGGCTTACTATTTTAACATACCTAATTCTTTAAATGATATAAACTTATTGTCCCCAATAATGATATGATCCACAACAGGGATGCCCATCACGTCTCCGGCTTTGACCATCTGATTTGTGACATTCCTGTCCTCCATGCTTGGCGCTGGGTCTCCGCTCGGATGATTGTGCGCGAGTATGACGGTCGCCGCAGAGTGACGCACGGCCTCGCGAAACACCTCACGCGGATGGACGAGCGATGCGGAAAGCCCGCCAATCGAAATCGTCGGCATTGCGATGACGTGATTTTTCATGTCCATAAGCAAAACGATGAAATGCTCTCGCATCTCATAGCGCAACTGCGGCATGAGAATCGCCGCCGCATCAGCAGGGCTGTTTATCGTGTCATACTGAAGCGCCGCCTTTGTCGCGACGCGTCGCCCGAGTTCCACTGCAGCAAGCACCGTCGCGGCCTTGACAAGACCGATGCCCTTGACCTCGGCAATCTCCTGCGGCATCATGTTCGTAATTGCCGTGATGCCCTTCCCTTTGAATCTTGAGAGTATCTCCTCAGCCAAATGAATCACAGACTGGCTCCTCGTGCCTGTGCGAAGAAGTATGGCCAAAAGCTCCGCGTCTGAGAGTATTCCTGCCCCATACTTGATGAGCTTTTCCCGTGGGCGCTCATCCGTGGGGAGATCACGCACCATAGTCGTCATAGAGACGAATCCCCGCTTTCTTTGCCAACGTGAAAAGCGCATTCAGCGGCAACCCAACGACATTCGTGTACGAGCCTTTTATTTCCTCGATGAACACGGCCGCCCGTCCCTGTATCGCGTATGCGCCGGCTTTATCCATAGGCTCGCCCGTCGCTACATATTGCTCTATCTCATCCGCACTTATCGGGGCAAATCGCACCTTCGTCATGACGACGTCGATGTAGCGTCTGCGCCCCATCGCAATGGCAATGCCCGTATAAACGCTGTGCTGTCTGCCTGAAAGCTCCGAGAGCATTCTTATGGCATCCAGTTCATTCTTCGGCTTTCCGAGTATGACATTCCTGCCGTCATCATCGAGCGCGACAATCGTGTCAGCGCCTATGACGATATCATGTGGATATTTTTTTGCAACATTCATTGCCTTGCGACGCGCGTTTTCCATCGCAACACCGCTCGGCAGAAGAAGCTCGCCCTCTTCCTCCGTTATTTCCTTTATATCGCTTACAACCGAACGAAACCTTATTCCTATGTTCGTCAAAAGCTCTTGTCTGCGAGGCGATGCCGAAGCCAATATCAGCATGTCAATATCTCCTGAATAAAATAAGCGCCAGCACAATGCCGAGCACGCTCATGAAATTCGGCGTAAAGGCAAGCCCCACGGTCAGCCTGATAACATAGAGGTCTATCGTCACGGGATGAATATCAAAAACCGTGTACGTCTGTGTGAGATACGGCATGACACCGGAAAGCACGCTGACATCCCTGAGTATTTCGCCCAAAAGACCGCCGATGATCGCGCCGATGACAACAAAAAGCACGCACATGCCCGTGCTTCTTCCTAATGTGCTCAAAGCATTGCCCCCAATAATTGCCTAAACTGCCCTAAATTCTTGTATACATAAATTTAGCAAAAAACAAAAAAAATTACAAGACTAAAACGCCCCGCGAAACAAATAATGACAAAATAAAAGCAGCCCTCACGAAAAAGGACTGCACACTTCATAAAATCATGCGGCCAAATCAACATTCATCCCGCGATATTTATTGTCAGCGTCTGACTCCTTCATATCCTTTTGATATGGGTTATCTTCATTAAAATACCGTATCTGCGTCGTCGTCTCTCCGCCCGATATATATGTGCGCCCGCATTCAGGGCACACAGCGGTCTTGAGCCTCACACTCGCGCGCACGACCTCGCCGTTGTTGTTCGCGGCTTTCTGATACGCGTTAGACACGTGCTCCTGCTCATGGCTCATGACTACGGACGCGGCATTGCCCGGCGCTATGTGACCTGCCGCCTTGAACGAAACCATCTCATTTGAGCCGTCCTGATATTTTCTGTTCTTGCAGGTCTTGCACTCAGCAGGCGACGATTTCCTGCCCGGCGCCTTTATGTTGGAGCCACTGTTCAGAATGATGTCCTTGCCATCTTTGTCGTCGTCAATGCCATTTTTCCCATTGGCATTGACACCGTACGGATTCGTTTCATCATTCTGCCCGTATCTGTCGCTTTTATTTGTATTGCCAAATTGATTATACTTGTCGTACTGCCCAAATGGGTCGTACTGACTGCTGCCTATTGAACCGATGCCGCCCATTTAAAGCACCCCTGCTTTCATCAAAATACACGCTGACTATCACATTCATGATTTTATCGCTTACTCTATTTTACCACGCAGCAAAGCTCGTCGCAATAATAAAAAGTTTATGACATGCATTGATTCTTGCCGAGATTTTTCGCCGCATAGAGATGACTGTCGGCTTCAGCGACGAGACCGTAGTATAGCTCCGTATCAGCGCCGAGCGGCTTTTCTGACATCGCGAATCCACACGAAAGCGATACACACGGATGAACGGCATCGGCGCCAGATTTTATTTTCAGCTTTCTGAGTCTCTCGATGGCATGACCGATGGACTTCATCGCTTTTTTCTTGTCATCGTGGAAGAAAAGCAACAGCATCTCCTCGCCGCCATAGCGCACAGCTATGACAGGCTGCTTTTCGGATTCTTCCGCTGCCTCTCGCATGAGGCTTGCGACAGTTGCCAGACATTCATCGCCCGCTTTGTGCCCATACGTGTCGTTATATGATTTGAAGTCGTCTATGTCGAAAAGAGCTGCGCCGACATTGCCTCTGTACTTTGCGCGCCTGATGAATGATTCCATGCCGCGCCTGTTGAAAAGCTTCGTGAGCGGGTCTGTCTCACTCGCGATTTTCAGCCTCACGCGCTGCCGCACGATCATCAGATAGTCGATGTGACGCCTTATGCCCGACACCCATGCAATCACCGTGCAAAAGAACATATAACTGTAGTGAGGATTGACGATTGTCTCATTCATCAAAGCGAAATGATAGCTCGCAGAAGAAGCGTGCATGCAAAGATACGCGTTCGCATTAATAAGCAGCAAAATAACGCCATTCGCTTTGCCTGAGAGATTGGAGGCGCTGCAAATCAAAATGGCCGCCACGGTGTAGACGTAGAGCGAGCCGTTGCTCTTTAACTCGTAGTACATAAATTGACTGATGCCCAAGAGCATTATCATGATTGCAATGTTGCGCATCATGCAAAGAGCCGCATTCGAGCGGTTGCTGTTAAGCGCGAATAGCCCGACCCCTGCCGACACAACCATTGAGAGGCAAAGAGCGACGATGCCGTCGATGCGAAACATGAGCGTCTGTCCAATCACTGAGCCAACAGAAAACGCTGCAAAGACGCCTATGGCGATGATGATGTCCAGCACGACAATATTTCTGTGATTGGCCAAGAGGTACCCTCTCTCGTATGCGCCTTCACGATAAACGATTAAGTTTTTATAAAACAAAACAAACTGGTTTACAAATTTCATTATTTATTGACTCATTTTTGCTTTCTAAGGAAACGCTGATTAATTGAAGTAGGAGTATTGACGAGAGATTTTTTCGTATATCAAGAAGAGGCGAAGAAGCGTAGTGGTGCTACG
>OMWN01000053.1 GCA_900314765.1 uncultured Selenomonadales bacterium
GGATGATTTAAAATATATCGTTACAATGATATAGCCTTTTTTTGAGACTAAAATTTGGTTTTAGGTGTTATTGAACAGTCACTAGTTAAGAAAAACGCAATTACGCATCATCATTGTGATTGAAATCGTGTAGCTTGCCTTGCCTGTAAATCAAAAGGCTACCGTTCACTCTTCACCATACCGTGAAGCACCGCTTTCGCTATGCCTCCCACCCTGGGGGAGGTGCCCCGCAGGGGCGGAGAGGGTCTTCACAAACTATCAATTTGCGACTATCCCCGAGCCATTTCCCGTTGCCTTCATGCTGTATTTATGCGTCTTTATTTCGCCCACATCTCACGCAGCGTTGCGATTTCTTTTGCGTAGCCGTCGTGCTCGTTCGGCGTCTCGAGTATGAACGGAAGGTGCCTAAGCTTTGGATGGCGCGTCACTCTCGAGAGCGCCTCAAGGCCAATGAAACCTTCGCCGATTTTCTCGTGGCGGTCTTTATGCGCGACCATCGGATTTTTGCTGTCGTTTAGATGAATGGCCTTGAGATTGTCGAGTCCGACGACCGCGTCAAACTCTTCGACGACATCGTCGAGATGATCTTTCACGTCATAGCCGCCATCCCATATATGGCACGTATCGAGGCACACGCCCACATGCGATTTCAGCTCGACTCTGTCGTATATGGCGCGCACTTCCTCAAACGTGCGGCCAATCTCCGTGCCCTTGCCCGACATCGTCTCGATGAGCAACATCGTGTGCTGGTCTTCTCGCAGCACCGCATTCAAGAGCGCCGCGCAGAGCTCTATGCCTTTGTCCGCGCCCTGTCCGACGTGGCTGCCCGGGTGAAAATTATAGTAGTTCCCAGGCGTGTACTCGAGCCTCGCGAGGTCATCGGCCATCGTCTCTCGCGCGAATCTGCGCAGGTCTTCCTTCGCTGCACACGGGTTCAGCGTGTACGGCGCATGCACGACGAGCGGACCAATCTCGTGCTCCTTCGCGTACGCGAGGAACGCCGCGACGTCTTTTTCGTCTATGGGCTTTGCCTTGCCACCGCGCGGATTGCGCGTGAAGAATGCGAACACATTCGCGCCGAGCGACACAGCCTCCTCGCCCATCGCGAGATACCCCTTCGACGCGGAGAGGTGATTTCCTATATGGAGAACATTATCCGACATAATGATTTTCCTTTCGTATTTTCGATTGATGTTACGACATTTTCGTCGCCGCTTTTCACCCGCGCTGGTGATCCTTCAGCGCACGCTCGATGTCGCGCTTTGCTGCCTTGTCGCGCAGCGCTACGCGTTTGTCATACGTGTGCTTGCCGCTCGCGAGCGCGAGCTCGACCTTCGCGTAGCCGCGCTTGAAATAGACCTTGAGCGGTATGAGCGTGTAGCCCTTCTCGCGCGTCTGACCGAAAAGCTTCATGATTTCGCTTTTGTGCATCAAGAGCCTTTTCTTCCTGAGCGGCTCCTGATTGGAGAAGCTGCCCTGATCGTACGGGCTGATGTGCATGTTCTCGAGAAATATCTCGCCGTTCTTTATCGAGGCGTAGCTGTCCTTGAGATTTGCCTTGCCCGCGCGCAGCGACTTCACCTCCGTACCAAAAAGCTCGAGCCCCGCCTCATACGTTTCGTGTATGAAATAGTCATGCCGTGCCTTGCGATTTTCGCAGACCGTGTGCACGGCTATATTTTTTTTGCCCATTGTAAAACCTCTGATTTAAATCCTGCAAATCTGCTGTATCATTACTTCTTCTTTTTCTTGCTCTTCTTCTTCGGCTTTGACGTCTTCATATTCAAAATCGGCGTCGGCTTCTTCGGCTTCGCGGGCGTGATGCGTATCGACGTCATGGAGTCCGCACCCTTCGACGTGTGCCTTGCGCCGTTGCCGCGCTGAGACGCGCCCTTCGTCTTTTCCTTCTTGTTTTCCTCGCCCGGCACGTAGACGCCGTTGTCCTTCAATATGAAGTCGATGTTCCGCTCCTCGACGCTCGCCCTCACGAGCACGACCTCGACCTCGTCGCCGAGACGATACGCCTTCCTCGTGCGCTCGCCGATGAGCGCAAACTGCTCCTCCACGTACTCATAATAATCGTTTATCATACGCGAGACGTGGACGAGTCCCTCGACGCCGTTCTCGAGCTCGACGAATATGCCGAACGCCGTGACGCCGCTGATGATGCCCGTGAACGTGTCGCCGACGAATTTCGCCATGTACTCGATTTCCTTCATCTCCGTCGTCTCGCGCTCGGCGTCGACCGCAACACGCTCACGCGCCGACGTGTGGTCGGCAATGTCCGGCAGTATGCCCGCCGCATGCTCCTGCTCTTTCTCCGTCATCGTGCCCGTCGCGAATGTCTCACGCAGCAGTCGGTGAACGATGAGGTCTGGGTAGCGGCGTATCGGCGATGTGAAATGCGTGTAGTAGCGCGCAGCGAGGCCGAAATGGCCGAGGCTGTCCGGCGAATAGCGCGCCTGCATCATCGAGCGCAGCGACACGGCCGAAACGATGCGCTCCTCGGGGCGCCCCGCCACGCGGTCGAGCACTTGCTGTATGTCGCGCGGGTGGATGTTGCCCTCCGCGTTCTTTCTGATGTGAAGGCCAAATGCACCCAAAAGATTATTGAGCCGCTCCATTTTCTCATCGTCTGGCTGCTCATGGACGCGGTAGAGGAATGGCAACTCCTTTTCATCCATGTGGCGCGCGACCGTCTCATTTGCGACGAGCATGCACTCCTCGATGAGCGACTCGGCAAGCGAGCCCGTGCGCTTTATGAGCTCTATCGGGTGACCTGCCTCATCGAGCTTCACCTTGACCTCCGGCAAATCAAAGTCAATCGACCCGCGCGCGCGACGGATTTTCTTGCGCGCCTCGCGTATCTCGGCGAGCGTCTCGAGCATCGGCACGAGCGCTTTGTTTTCCTCTATCGCATGCTCGTCGTGGTCGACGAGTATCTTGTTCACGATGTTGTACGTGAGCCTCTTGTGCGAGCGAATGACCGTCGGGATGATCTCGTAGCTCTCGACACCGCCGCCGCGCGTGAGATTCATCTCGCAGGCCATCGCGAGCCTGTCGACGCCCTCGTTGAGACTGCAGATTCCATTCGACAGCTCAAACGGCAGCATCGGTATGACGCGGTCGACGAGGTAGACGCTCGTGCCCCTTTTGTACGCCTCGCGGTCGAGCTCCGAGCCCTCGCGGACGTACCAGCTCACATCGGCAATGTAGACGCCGAGGAACCATCCGCCGTCTGGGCGACGCTCCGCATAGACAGCGTCGTCGAAATCTTTCGAGTCGTCGCCATCTATCGTGACCGTCGTAAATTCGCGCCTGTCGCGGCGTCCCTCATATTCCTCGGGCATGACCTCCTGCGGTATGCTGCTCGCAACGCTCTGCACGTCGTCTGGGAATTCCTGCACGAGGTCGTAGTTCCTCATGACAGCGAGCACATCGACGCCGGGGTCGCCGACTTTACCGAGCACCTCGACGACTTTGCCCTCTGCGCTGTGGCGCCCCTCCGGCCACTTCGTTATCTCAACGACGACCTTCGTGCCCGTCTTGGCGCCGCCAAATTCCTTCTTCGGTATGAAAATGTCTTGCCCGATTTTCTGGTCGTCGGGCGTCACGAACGCGAACGACTGATTCGACGCGAATGTTCCGACAATTTTTGTGTTCTTGCGCTCGACGATGCGGATGATTTCGCCCTCGCCAGAGCGCCCCGCAATCGGTGACGGCGTGACGCGCGCGACGACGCGGTCGCCATTCATCGCCGACGACATGAGGCCGCTCGGCACGAATACGTCGCTGTCGTCCTCTCCCTTGTTGTCGGGGATGATGAAGCCGTACCCCTTGCTCGTCATCGAGAGCGTGCCGACGACGAGGTTCATGTGTGCAGGCAGGCCGTAGAGATTGCTGCGATTCTTTATGAGTGCCGCCGTGCGCTCGAGCTCATCAAGCGCGGCGAGGAACTTCTCATCATTCGGGTCAAATCCCATGAGCTCAGCGATTGCCCCTGCCGAAAGCGGACGGCTCACGCCGCTCTGCATGAAATCCATGATTTTTTCCGTCATCGGCTTTTCCATTCTTGCATCAGTGTGTACCAATTTATTTCTCCTTTTTCTCGACTAAAATTTATTCTCTTATTTTCTTCTTCAATAAATTAACCTTTTTAGAATTATTACTCAAAAAACGGCGATTAAAGCGTGTCGCTGCCCTTGTTCAAAAATTCGATTGTCTTTCGGAAAACGTCTTCGCGCTCGATGTCAATCGTGATGCGATGACCCGACCGCCTCATGAAGAACAGCTCCTTTTCCGATGAGCCGACGTGCTCCATGATGTAGCGTGCGCTCTCGACGTTCACCGTATGGTCGCGCTCGCTCTGCATGACGATGAGCGGCGAGCGAACCGCACCGAGCACGCCCTTCACGCGGCTGATGACCTCAAGCAGCTCATGCACCGATAAAAGCGGTATCGCGTCGTAGCATAGGCGATACTCTTGGGGGACGCCTTTTAGGAGCTTCGGCGCTTTCGGCAGGAATTTCCCGCGCGCCTCCGCGCGTGGCGGCAAAAGATGAAGGTCACGCTCCGCGCGAATCATGATAGGCGCGGCAAGCGACGCGACGCGCCAGACAGGCCTCACGGTCGCGAGCCACAGCGAAAGCAGCGCGCCCATCGAGAGACCCGCGACGGCGACGTGGCGCACAAGCCCGCTCATCATGTCGTAGCCGTCGAGCGCGGCGCGCATCCAGTCGTCCGCCGTCGTGTGCTCCATGTCCTCCACGGACGTGCCGTGGCCCGGCAGACGAATGCCGAGCACAGTATAGCCCGCATCGCGGAGCGCCATGCCATAAAGCCTCATCTCCGACGGCGAGCCCGTGAAGCCATGAATGAGCAACACACCCTTGTCCTCCGAGCCTCTATATATGAAAGGCTCCGCGCCTGGCAAAATCATAATGTCGCCTCGCTTCATCAATCAACATCAATCATCATAAATCAACATCAAAAGTAAAAAAATTTGTTTCTCAAAAATAAAAGCGTTCCACCATCCGGAACGCTTTCCTTCTTTACATTGTCATCTTCGCAATTATGAGTGTTATCACGCCGAACACAATAGCAAGCACAATCGTCGCGCGCGCCAAGAGCGCATCGACGCCGCGAGCTTTGCCACTGAATATCGTGCTGCCGCCGCCGTCTATGCCCATGCCTGCGGATTTCGGCTCTTGGCCGAGCACTGCGGCGATGAGGCCGATTGCGACGATCGCGTCAATGACCATCAATACATTGAGTAGCATAGTGAAAAACAAAGCCTCCTAAAAATCTTCTCCGGATTTATTAATAAATATATCATACATAAAAGCTGTTGGCAATAAATTTAAGGCGACGATGATTACTCCCAGTTCAATTCATCAGCGTCTCTTTATGGTTCACACTTTCACGAAAAAAAATGTCGTCACGCTTGCGACCGCGACGACATTTTTCACATCATTTAATTTTAGCTTTCGATTTAATTCGAGGACGGCGGGATGAGGCTTCTGATCCACGACTCGAACGCGTTTGGATTGCGCGTCTGTATATACACGCGGCCTGGGCCCGTGAAGCGCGTGACGAGCATCTCGCCCGACGTGAGGCTGCGGAAAAATCCACTCGACGCCTGCTCGACTTCATACTTGCACGTGTCATCCCACGCGACGAGGTGAGCGTTGTCGATGATGACCTCCTCGCCGCGCCCGAGCTCTATCGGATGAATGGCGCCGTAGCTCGAGAGGAAGACCGTGCCGCGTCCGACCATCTTCGAGAGGAACCAGCCCTCGCCCGACAGCATGCCCTTCAAGAATCCTTGCGACTTCGTCTCGAGGCTCAGCGTGTTCTCACACGCGAGGAAGCCGCCCTTCTGCACCCAGAGCTCCGTCGAGCCGCTGAGGCTGACCGCCGTGATGTCGCCCGGCATCGCGTGCGCGAAAAGCACGGTGCCGTCGCCGCCCTTTGCCGTGAGATACTGATAGAAGAGGCTCTCATCCGACAACACGCTCCGCATGAGCCCTTTCAAGAGGCCGCCCTCCTGCTTCGACGTGACCTCGATCGTCGGCGACATCGCGACCATCGCGTCCGACTCCGCCTTCATCATCTCACCCTTGTCCAGATGGCACCTCACGATGGGATACGCACCCTTGTAGAGAATTTCATAACGCATTTTTCTTCCTCCTTTTATTATGGAAATACATTCACGTCCTGACGACGCAATAACAAGCAAAAAATCTCTCACAAAATTATACTGCAAAAGTCACCCCATCACTACAAGAGGCGAACAAAACAAAAAATCATAGTCGCACAAAGCCTATACACCATTATAATTTCACATGAAGAAAATTTTCTCGATGGAAATTCTTTTTCTGCTCATGAAATTATACTACGAAAATGAAAGTGAGTGGACAAAATTTGTCTAAAGCTGGATTAATCCGCGTAATCGTTTTCATCGACGCAAAAAAATTTGCCGCCACGTGAGAAATCATTCTCTGCGTGACGGCATTCTTTATTTCACAACCACTCTATTTTTCATTCTCTTTGTTCTTCATCAGAAGCTGCGCTTTGTACTCCGCGTAGTCAAATGGCTTTTCCATGCCGAAGCGCGCCTCAAACATTCTGTTCCACGGGAACGTCACGTTCAGATACTGGAGCTCGTCAAACGGCGGCAAATTTTCTTCGCAGAAACGCTGCATGAGCTTTGTCGTACGCTGCTCCGCTGCCGCCTTGCGCGCGCCGAGCTCCGAGTACGTGCCCGTCGAGCGGAACCAGCCGAGCTGACGCGCGACGATGCCGCGGATATTCGCCTGATACGCCCAGTCATCGAGATAGCGCTGCAGCAACAGTTTGTCGCACGACTCGAGGTCCATGTGGTCGGCAAGCATGCTCTCAGAGAGCACGAAGCCCGTGCTGTTCGTCGCCGTGTTCCAGCCCGCATACGCGCGCAGCTTGAAAAGAAGGCCGCGCGACTTCAGCATCGCCATAAGCGCATTGTCCGAGCCATTCGCGTAAGCGATGTCCGCGATGCTGACGCTTTGCCCCGCATTGATGTAGTCCTGCACGAGGTCGGCAAAATACTTCGTGCCCTCGCGCGGCTTGCCATCATTGGCGCGGTCATTGGCCTCGTACGTCATGCCGTTCGGGTTCGTATTGACGCAGAGCACGAAGTCCGCTTTCTCCGGCTTTTTCACGAGCAGGCCGCCCGCCGCCGTCACATGCTCCTTTATTGACTCATCAATCTTCTCATCGGAGTATGCCGGCACCGTGTTGCCGCCGCGCCCCCAGTTATACTTCACGAATACGAACGGAACGGAGCGCGTCCAGTCGTTCACGGCGCGTGTGAGCATCAAAAGCCCGAACTCGTCTATGCCCGCCATCGCTTGAAAGCGCGCAGGGCCGAGGTCCGCGCCCGCCTCCGCGAGCTTCCGCGACTCCATGTGCGTCTGCGAATACGGCGCATTATCGTCGCGGCCAAGCGCGAGATAATCGAATGTGCCCTCGCGCTCGAGCTCTATGAGGCCCTTGCTCGCGTTGAAATTTTTGCTGCGCCTGTCCATCCAGTCATCCATCGCGGCCGACGGGATGAGTTTTTTCAAAAATTCATATTCTTTCTGCTCGCGGCGCGTGAGGCCCTCTGTCTCATTTTTGTCCGTGAGCGACGTGTAGCGGAAAATGTCGCTGCCGTAGCTCGCGTAGTAGCTCGGCTCCTGCCCGCCCGATGCCTCCGCCGAGCGCGGCGTCCTCATGATGGAGCCAAAAGCGTACAGCTTGAGATATGGATTTTCCTTTTTGAATGTCTTCAGGCGCTCGACTCTCTCATTGACCTCGTCCGCCGTCCACTCGTGCGTGCGCGAGCCGACGAGACTGCCGTAGAGCAGCGTGTCCGTCGAGAGAACGGCGATATTCGCCGTCGGCGCCTCCGCCTCGAGCCACGCCCAGACCTTCTCGGGGTCACCGACCTCAGAGCGCCCGCCGAGCAGCTCATCCGGCGGCACGACGATGTCCCAGCCCATTTCCTCCACGGCGGCGCGCGTCTGCTCGTCCGATATCGGGCGATTGTCGTGCGGCACGAATATCACGCGCGGCTTGTCGGGGTGCGCGTTGTTTTTCGCGAGTGCGAGCGGCATCGCCATGAGCATGAGCAGCACGACGAACACCGCACAAGAAGTCCTTCTTATCATCTGCTTTCCCTGACCTCCTGCCACAGGTCGCGCGCCCTGTCGTAGAGTTTTGGATTCATGTCGCGCAGATTTTTGTCGCTGATGAGCTGGCTCAAATACGTCGTCGCGTTCTTGGAGTCGCCCATGATGTATCTGATTGCGCCGCAAAGATAAATCGCCATCGAGTCCGTCAGCGGCCCGATGGGGTAATGCTCCGTCATGACAGAGCGGTCGTAGAGATTTGCTGCTTTCTCAAGGTACGGCTTCTCCATCTCGGGATTGCCGTCGCCCGTCGTGCGAATGGCCCACGCGAGCTTCAGGAACAGCCCAGCCTGATGCGCGAGCGGCTCATTTTTCATTTCCGCAAAATATATCGCGAGCTTGTACGCCGCAATCGCCTCGGGCAGTCCGCGCGTCTCCATGAACTTAAAGCCGACCTTCCTCTGCGAGAGAAACGCCCATATCGCGTTCCTGTACTTGTCGGGCATCGGCGCGAGGAACGTATTCTCATCGGCCGCATAGCCGCAATGCTCGCAGACCCACGCCGTATAGTAGTACGGGCTGAAGCCCTTGTAATGCGTGCAAAAATCCCAGTCCGTCTTCTCCACGATGAGCCGCGAGCGCACCTTCACGACGCGCGTCTTCTCCAGGCAAATCGGGCAATTCTTCTCCACGACATATGTCTGACTGACCTCTGCCATGTATGTCACTCCTTAATCTATAACATCAAAAAGCCGTGATTTAACGACCGTCCTCGAGGGGATGCCAGTTCGAAGTAATTTAGCAATTTCATATAGGCTCTTTGGCTTGCTCCGAAGCGGCGTGTTTTCGCTTTTGCCGCGAGGAGCAAAGCCTTAGAGCCTGTCGAAATTGCGCAATGGATGAGAACTGGCATCGCCGAGACAAATATACGATTCATTATATCATTTTCCCACGGATTTATCCACGATTCCAGTCTGAAATAAAATCGTCATACGCCTTGCGCGCCACACTTGGCTCGACAATGCCGAGCGCGTAGTCTATCATCATGGCCTTCGCCTCATTCGCCGTGCGCTTTATCGTGACGCTCGCCCGCGCGGGGAAAATCGTCACAAGAACTGACTCCACGCCTTGCATGCGCTGTATGAGAGGCTTCATATCATCATGCGTCGCGGTGCTGAGCTCACGACCTATCGCAACGATTTCTTCCCCCGTCACACGTATGAGCGCGTCCATCGCGCCATAGTAGGTCACTTCGTATATGCGTTGCCACAGTTGCGGCGTCATACGGCACTCCACTATGAAGTCATCATCGAGTGAATAGACTATGGCGTCGCCGAACATTCTGCGAACCACTCCAATGTCTCCTATACTATCTAAAACAAAAAACAGCACGCCATAACGCTTCACCATTGTCAAAGCATTTGCATCCATATCTACTCCGCAACTGATGACGATATCGTAAGCGTCGCGCGGCAGCACCCCGCAAAAAGCGTCGCCACCATCCACATAGATGCACGAATCCTCGTCAAATCGTTTCACAAAAGATTCGAGCGGCATCAATCGCTCCGCGTCGCTCGCGCATCCCATCACCAGCGCAGTCACATTCCGCTGCTTTTCCATGAGAAATCTCGCCACGCGCGTCAATATGACACGCTCCTCGTCCCGCTCCATGACTCGCCACGCGTCCATGAGCGCCTCCGCGAAAGGATACGTCAGCTGCTCACTGCCGTCTGCGTCCTTCACTATGGCCTGCATACGAACACTGCTGTGATTATTTTTCACATCGAGCGCATCGACAAGTGTGACATTTTCTCCGTCGCACGTCAAAACCACGGCCATGCCGTCAAATGAAAGCCGACTCATCGCGGCACCTCCCCATAAAGCAGATAATACGCATGACGCGCGATGTTCTCAAAGTCGAGCCTTTCATGCGCGTATCGAATCGCCTCGCGGCCAAATGATTTGATTTTCTCTTCATCAGTGCAAATGTCACGTAATATCTCGGAAAGCGCCGCGCTGTCGCCGCATGGAAATACATCGCCGCACCGCCCGCCGTTCGTCATCTCAGGCGCTGCATCTATGTCGCTCGTGACCATCGCACAGCCGCCGAAAAGCGCCTCCGCCGCGACGTTTGGCATGCCACCCTCGAGTGGCGACGATATGACGAATATTTTTGCTTTGCGATATTCGCGATAAAGCGCCGCCTTGTCGTAGATGGCGCCCGTGAGCTCGACGCGACCACGCAAATGCGGATAGCGCGTGAAAAAGTCGCGCTCGAGCCATTCTTGAAATTCACCGTCCACAGGTCCAATGAGTCTCACGCTGAAATCATTCACATAGTCCGCAATGGCGGCGAACGCCTCGAGCAAGATGTCGTTCCGCTTCTCGGGATGCCCGATGCGCCCGACCGTCAAAATGGCATTCTGCCGCTCATGATATGTTTCATCATACGCATCGATGGGCAAAAGCGGCGCGCCGCTGAAATTGTAAAACCCATTCATGAGGCAATCGACGACGCACGGCCAACGCGACGCGACAAACTGCTGAACCCTGCCGCAGCTCGCCGCGATGACGTCACACTGCGAAATGAACCGTTTGAAACTTTCCGACGTGCAGTCAACGCGATCCGCCGAGTAGGAATTAAGGTCGAGCTCTAGATACACCTTGCCGTCGGGACGCATATCGCGATACGCCGAAACGACAGGGTGATACGATTCATACGGACCATGAAGGAGCAGCACATCGATGTCGTCTTTGTGCTGCTCTATGTATTTTATTTTCGTCGCCTCACTCGCGTCGGGCAAAAAATCGAGCTCGAGCCCCGGCACAAAGCGCGCCATCGTGTAGTCTGCATTCTTCGTGCCGACCATGACCGCCCGAAAGCCGAACATCTTGTGAAAAAGAAACGGCAAGATGCCCGTGTTCTTCGTCAGCTGCACATCGTTCCAGCCGTCAATCGGCGCGAGCGCATAGATGCCGCGCTTTCCGTCATGTGCCATTTTCTCACCTCATTTCTCACTTCAAATGAAGGAGCTTCGCTTTTATAATTCTCCTCACAGACTCATCGATGCGCTCCTCTTTTATCTCGCCGCGCTTCACGGCGTCGAGGATGCCCATGTAGACGTCTTCCTCGTGCTCGTACTCGTGGCAGACGAGCACGATGTCGGCGCCTGCTTCTATCGCCTTCGCACCGACCTCGCGGAATGTGTGATGGTTTTGCACGGCGCCCATCTCCATGTCGTCGGTGACGATGAGCCCCCTGTAGCCGAGTTCATTTCTGAGGAGCCCCGTCATGACGGCGTGCGAGAGGCTTGCGCCATTCTCGTCGTCGAGCGCGGGATACAGAAGATGCGAGACGAGCACGAAATAATTCAGCTCGTCCGATGCATGGCGCGCGAAAACTTCGCGATACGGCACGAGGTCCTGCGCCATGAGCTCATCCTTCGTCGCGTCAATCGACGAAATCTCACGATGTGAATCGACTGCGCCGCGCCCGATGCCGGGGAAATGCTTCAGCGCGTAGAAAACGCCCGCGTCCTCGTAGCCGCGCGCCGCCGCGTCAGCAAGGCGCGCGACTTCGTGAGCGTCGCGCGAATAGGAGCGCGTATCAAACGATGCGTCCGTCGCGACGTCGACGACAGGCGCGAAGTTCACATTGATGCCCATTTCTTTGAGCGATGCGCCCGTCTTTTTCGCCCAATCGTGCACGGCTTCTGAGTCGCCTCTCGCGCCGAGCTCTGCCTCCGACGGCGGCGGCGTGAGCGCGTCGCTCATGCGCACGACGTCGCCGCCTTCCTCATCAAGCGCGAAGAACATCGGCAGCTTTTCATCAGCGCCTTCGTCGAGGCCACGCGTGAGGCGCCTCACCTGCGCCGCCGACTCCATGTTGCGGTCGAAGAGTATCACGCCGCCGAAATGAAATTGATGCAGCATATAGAGACTGTCAGCGTTGGGCTCCGTCCCCTGCACGCCGATCATGACGAGCTGACCGATTTTCTCCGTCAGCGTCATCGACGAGAGAATTTTCTCGACGCGCTCATCGATAGAAAGCGATTTCTCCTCAGCGCGGTTTGCTTCGTTGCCGCCAATTTTATTCGCACCGCTTTCGTTGCCGCAACCCATTGCGACGACACAAATCAAAAAGAAAATCATCGCGAAAATTTTTGACGCGTGATTTTTTTGTCGCTTCATTTTCATAGTGACACCTCAACATATCGTTGCCACAATCACCCCACCACCGCACAAGCGCGGTCCCCCACCCCTCAAGGGGCGGACAAAAGACAAGGCAGTGAACGATTTTTTTCATAACAAAGTATATCACTAAATTCGCAGATTGAAACGTCTCTGCCTTGATGAATCAAGGAAAAAATGATAGTATGAAACATCATAAGCAAACGACAAGAATCTTTTGCTTTCGCCGAGGAACTTTGTTTTCAGCATTGGCGAAAATCATTGGCAAAAATCTATGATGACTTTCCAAAATATGGAGGCGCAATATGAAAATCACGATTGGCTGCGACCACGGCGCACTCGCGCTCAAGGCAGCGGTGAAAGATGTGCTCAAGGAATTTCCCGACGTGGAGGTCGACGACGTCGGCACTTACACGGAGGACTCGGTCGACTATCCCGACATCGCCGAGAAAATCTGCGCGAAGGTCACGAGCGGCGAGTCGACGTTCGGCATCGCGCTCTGCGGCACGGGCATCGGCATCTCGATTGCCTGCAATAAAATCCACGGCATCAGGGCGGCGCTCTGCGGCGACGTCTACTCCGCGAAGATGTCGCGCCACCACAACAACGCCAACGTGCTCGCGATGGGCGGGCGCGTGACGGGTCCCGGCCCTGCGGGCGAAATCGTGCGCGCGTTTTTGACGGAGCAATTCGACGGCGGCCGCCACGAGAGACGCGTCAACAAAATCATGGCACTCGAGAGCAAATGATTTGACTTCCACTTTATTTCATATAAAAAAATTTTAAGGAGTGACCTCTAACATGGCATTAATGGACAAGCTAGCAAAGTCAGACCCTGAGGTAAAGGCAATCATCGAGCGTGAGCTCAATCGTCAGCAGACGAAGCTCGAGCTCATCGCCTCCGAGAACATCGTCAGCCGCGCAGTCATGGAGGCGCAGGGCAGCGTCCTCACGAACAAGTATGCGGAGGGCTATCCCGGCAAGCGCTACTACGGCGGATGCGAGTTCGTCGATCAAGTCGAGCAGCTCGCGATTGACCGCGCAAAGAAGCTCTTCGGCGCGGAGTACGCGAACGTGCAGCCACACTCCGGTGCTCAGGCGAACATGACCGTGTTCTTCGCACTCATGCAGCCGGGCGACACGTTCATGGGCATGAACCTAAACGACGGCGGCCACCTCACTCACGGCAGCCCCGTCAACATGAGCGGCAAATATTTCCACTGCGTGCCATACGGCGTAAATCCTGAGACGGAGCTCATCGACTACGACGCACTCGAGAAAAAGGCGCTCGAGGTCAAGCCAAAGCTCATCGTCGCGGGCGCATCCGCTTACGCGCGCATCATAGATTTCCCACGCCTCGCTGAAATCGCGAAGAAGGCGGGCGCGTATCTCATGGTCGACATCGCGCACATCGCTGGCCTCGTCGCGACGGGACTTCATCCGAGCCCAGTTCCATACGCCGACGTCGTCACGACAACGACGCACAAGACGCTCCGCGGCCCACGCGGCGGCATGATACTCTGCCGCGACGCTGAGTTCGGCAAGCAGTTCAACAAGGCTCTGTTCCCCGGCGTGCAGGGCGGCCCGCTCATGCACGTCATCGCGGCAAAGGCCGTTGCTCTCGGCGAGGCACTGAAGCCGTCGTTCAAGAAATATCAGCAGCAGGTGCTCAAAAATGCGAAGGCGCTCGCGGATGAGCTCACAAATCAGGGCTTCCGCATCGTGACGGGCGGCACGGACAATCACCTCATGCTCGTCGACCTGCGCAGCAAGAACATCAACGGCAAAGAGGCGCAGACGCTCCTTGACTCCGTCGGCATCACCGCGAACCGCAACACGATACCGAACGAGCCGCTCTCACCATTCATCACGAGCGGCCTACGTCTTGGCTCGCCTGCGCTCACGACGCGCGGACTCAAAGAGGAAGACATGCGCGAAGTCGCTGACATCATCGCGCTCGTGCTGAGCAATCCGGACGACGAGGCGGCACGCGACGAGGCAAAGGCGCGCGTGCAGACGCTCTGCAACGAATTCCCAATCTACGAATGACTCTGACATCAGCAAAAGGAGCTAGGCAATATGGCACAAAATCAAGAACAAAATGACCTGAAGGTGCACGTCATTGACCATCCTCTCATTCAGCACAAGCTCACGCTCATGCGCATGAAGGAAACGAGCTCGAAAGATTTTCGTCAGCTCCTTGAGGAAATCGCGATGCTCATGGGCTACGAGGTCACGAGGGATTTCCCGCTGATGGACGTGAAAATCGAGACGCCCGTGGCGCCATGCGAGGCGAAAATGATAGCGGGCAAGAAGGTCGGCCTCGTGCCAATCCTGCGCGCTGGCCTCGGCATGCTCGACGGCATGCTCGACCTCATGCCGGCCGCCCGTGTCGGCCACATTGGCCTCTATCGCGACCCTGAGACGCTGAAGCCTGTCGAGTATTACTGCAAGCTCCCGCCCGATGTCTCGGAGAGAACGCTCATCGTCGTTGACCCGATGCTCGCGACGGGCGGCTCGGCGACGGCGGCGCTCACGCTTCTCAAAGAGCACGGCGCGAAAAATCTCATCCTCATGTGCCTCGTATCGGCTCCCGTCGGCATACGCCTCGTCAATAAAGAGCACCCCGATGTGCCAATATTCGTCGCGGCGATAGACGACCACCTCAACGAACACGGCTACATCGTGCCGGGTCTCGGCGACGCCGGCGACAGAATCTTCGGCACGCTCTGATGAATTAGTATCATCACGATAAACACAAAAATCCCCATTCAAACCACTGCACCCGCAGCGTTTGAATGGGGATTTTCTTTTTCCTTAATCCGTGATGTCTTTCGGCTCTATTTTCACGATGTGCCCGTCTGGCTCTCTGTAGACCGCTTCCTTTATCATCGCGTTTCTGAGCATCCTGCGGCAGAGAAGGCACGGCTTGCCTGACGCGAGCGTGCCGTCGGCGTTGTAGCCTTCGATGTATATCGTCGCGCCCTTCATCTTCACGGGGTCCGCGTTGATGATGGCGTTCTGCTCCGCATGCACCGCAACGCAGAGCTCGTAGTTTTGCCCCTTCGGCACGTGGAGACGCTCGCGCTCGCACACGCCCGTGTCGATGCAGTTCGCCTCGCCGCGCGGCGCGCCATTGTAGCCCGTGCTGATGATAATCTTGTCCTTCACGATGATGGCACCGTAGCGACGCCGCAGACACGTCGAGCGACGCCCCACCGCCTTCGCGATGTCGAGAAAATACTCCGTCCACTCGGGACGGCTCTGCTTTTTATCTTCAATTTTATCTTCATTCATGAAATTTTCGCTCCTTTTTTATAGCTGACCAATATCTTAGGCTTCCATCTGCACACTCACCTATCAAATTACGCCTTACTGAATACTTTCAACGCGACCCTCTCCGCCTCGCATTCGCTCGGCACCTCCCCCAGAGTGGGAGGCTGGCTTCACAGACGCTGAGATTATTTACACTAGCTGAATAACCAACTGATGAAAATAAAAGGCTCTTATTCTTCATCATATTTTTCATAGTCAAATACTTCACTAACGAAAACGAGAAATTACCCTATTCTTTCGTTCCACTTTAGACATAACTTAGGGAGATTCCCCGCAGGGGCGAAGAAGGTCTTCACAAGCTCACAATTTTTAATAACGCCAATGGCGGAGAATAAAAATTTTTCTGAGCGCCTAGCCATGCCGTAGGCATGGCGTAGCCCGTAGGGTGGCGAACAACTCACGTAAATGAAATAGCGTCTTCACGGCATAGAAGCGGTCGAAAGACCGCTGTGATACGAAGCTCTTGCGTCATAGTGAGCCATTAAGCGAAGAAAAATTTTTATTCGAAGCCATTGATGTCTTTCAAATTACATCCTGCAAAAACTCATACTCCCACAAAATTTACGCTTTCATTTTATCGCCAAAAGCACAATTTTTCAATCGCAAAAGAAAATTATGAACTCAGTTCATTTTTCTCATTTTTTTACTTTCAATTTTCATTTTACGTGGTATAATGATTTCACACAGAAGCAGTAGAAAAATACAACTTAATTTCAAGTAGGAGGGTTTAGATATGACAATCACGAAGGACATGAGCATCATGGAGGTCGTTCAGAAGTACCCCGACACCATCGAGGTATTCATGAACTCGGGCATGGGCTGCCTCGGCTGCGCTGCCGCGCACTTCGAGAACATCGAGCAGGGCGCGCTCGCTCACGGCATCGACGTCGATGCTCTGATGGCCGGCCTCAACGAAGTCGTCCCACAGGCAGAAGCGAAATAATCAATCGCATATAAAAAACACGGTCAAGCGCGCTTGACCGTGTTTTTTATTGCCTATCTTTTACATTTCTTTCTCTGTCGTGCCTGCTACCTTTTGCTCCTGATCCTGCGTCTCCTGCTGGTAGCTCGCCTTCACATTGTCGAGGCGCTTCATGATCTCGGACTGCGTATCCTGCGTTATCTGCGGCATATCCTGATTGCCGTAGATCTTGCTGAACTGCGCGCCCGCCTTCTCAAAGCCTTTCTGTATGGCACTGCGCATCGTCTCGAGCTTATCCGCGTCGCCGTTCGCGATGTTCTGCGCCATAGAGACGACGCGCTCGGCCACAGCGTCCACGGAGTACTGGCCACACTCGCTGATAGCCGCTTTCGCGTCCTCCGGCGTCTTGCCAACCTCCGGCAGATCAAACGATATGCCGTTCTCGCCCTCCATGCCAAACTTCACGAGCGAGAGCGCGCTCGTGTTGCCATTCGACGCGCTGCTTAAACCCGCCTGATTGACAATCGTCCTCTGCGTCATCTGCGAGAGGAAGTTTTGCTGCTGCTGAACCATATCATCGCGCAGCGCCTGTATCTGGTCAGCCGTGAGCCCCTTGCCCGACTCGACGCCCTCCGCATTCGTCACCTTCGTGTCATTCTCGGTGCCATTCGACGCGATGCTCACCTGATACGCTGGCGTCGTCTGCGCCGCCGCGCCCACAGCGCTCGTCGCCGTGTCATTATTGTCGCCGCCCTGCCCGCTCGTCTGTGCCTGCGTCTTCGCCTGTTGTTGCAGCTTCAAAAGATACAGACTGTTATTCGAATAATCAGTATTGACAGCCATGATAAAAACTCCTTCCGTCCACACGTGAATGACTGATTGATTACACCTTTACATTTATATTATACATCAAAATCATCAAAAAATCTCAATTTATTTTTCTGTTGCTCGCCTCGAGCAGCGATTTTTTGAGCTGATCCTCGCAATGCGCGAGCTCCTTCTCCGCCGCGATGCGCTTCGTGCGGCCTTCCTGCTGTATCTTCATCGTCTCCTGTATCGTCGAGATGAGATTTTCGTTGACTTTCTTTATCGTCTCGATGTCCACGATGCTGCGCTCATTTTCCTGCGCCGCCTCGATGGTGTTCTGCTTGAGAAGCTCCGCGTTGCGCGTGAAGAGCTTGTTCGTCGTATCATTCACCGCGCGCGTCTTCTGCAGAGCGTCACGCTGGCGCGACAGCCCGAGCGCGATGACCATCTGATTTTTCCAGAGCGGTATCGTGTTGTACACGGCGCTCTGTATGCGGTCGACGAGGTCCTTGTCGCTGTTCTGGATGAGCCGTATCTGCGGCGCCGTCTGTATCGCTATCATCTTCGAGAGCTTGAGGTCGTGCACCTTCTTCTCGAACCGCTTCACCGACTCCTCGAAATCGTTCACGACCTGCGCCGCCATCGGGTCGCTCGAGTCCGCCGCCTGCGCGCGCAGCTTCGGCAGCGTCGTCTCGTGCATCTCCTTGAGCTTTTCCTCGCCCGCCACGATGTAGAGCTCGAGCGCCTTGAAATACTCGAGGTTCTTCGCGTAAAGCCCATCGAACGTCGCAATGTCCTGCATCATTTCCGTGCGCGAGCGGTCGAGCGAGGCGCTGATGCGGTCAATCTGCGTCGCGACGTCACGGTATTGCTCCATCATGTTGTCGGTCTTGCGCTTTATCGAGCCCACGAACGGCAGCTTCGACAAAAATCCCTCGTCCTTCGCTGGCTCAAATCCCTTTATCTCGCTCACGAGCTCGCCGAGCACCTTGCCGACCTCGCCCGAATCCTTCATGCGGACACGCGACAGCACGCCGTCCGAGAAATCCGCGATGTCCTTCTGCGCCGCTGTGCCGTACTGTATCGACGTGCTCGAGTCCGTGAGATCGATGCCGTCCTTTATCTTGTCGACACGCTGCCGCTCATCGGGCGTAAGCTCCTCGACTGCGCGCGTGATGCGCTCCGTCTCCGCCGCCACGGGGAGATCATTCCCGCCGCTCAAGTTCGTTCCATTTGATTCCGATTCCTTTTTCTTCAGCAAATCCTCCAGATTGACATCCGCCATCACGTTCACCTCATTATATTTAAATTTAATCGACTTATATTTTAATCAAATTATACACATCACCACCGTCAATCGCAACGATTAACATATTTTTTTCAGACGAGCTCATTATGCGTTGAATTTGGCGCCGTTTTATGATAGGCTTTTGTTAATTCGTCAAGCAAAACGGCGCGTTCAGCCGTCGCCGTTGTTCATTTGAGCAAATCACACTTTATATCATTTCGAGGTAAAATCTATGTCACTTCTTGAGGAAACAATAAAAAAAATCGAGCCGCCCGACCCGCAGGCCATCGCGGCCATCGAGGCGCAGCTCGAAAAAGAAATTGGCAGTGAGACGGGGCTCGGCGAGCTGAAGACGCTGCTCACGAAATACGCGGCCATCGTGAAATCCAAGACGCCCGAGCTCCCAAAGAAATGCACGATAATATGCTGCGCCGACCACGGCGTCGCCGCAGAAAAAGTCTCGGCCTACCCGCCATCAACGACCGTCGAAATGACGGCGAACTATCTCGTATCGCGCGGCGCCGTCGCCAATGCGCTCTCGAACTTCGCGGAGTCGGAGCTCCTCGTGGCGGACCTCGGCATCGCGGCGTCAACGGACAATCTCCCTGGCCTCATCAACCGCAAAATCGCATACGGCACGAAAGACTTCGTGAAAGGCCCCGCGATGACGCGCGAAGAAGCCATCCGCTCACTCGAGACGGGCATAGAACTCGCGAACAAATGCGCAGAGGACGGCTGTTGCTGTTTCCTCCCCGGCGAGATGGGCATCGCCAACACGACGAGCTCGGCCTGCGTCGTCGCGACGTTCTGCGGCCTCACGCCGGAGGAGGCGACGGGGCGCGGCACAAATATCTCGGACGACCGCCTCGCGCACAAAATAGAAGTCGTGCGCAAAGCGCTCGACGTCAACAAGCCCGACCCGAGCGACGGCATCGACGTGCTCTCGAAAGTCGGCGGCTTCGAGATTGGCGCGATTGCGGGCATCATACTCGGCGCCGCCGCGCATCACGCATTCGTCGTGCTCGATGGATTCAACACGGGCGCCGCCGCACTCATCGCCAACGCGCTGTCGCCGCTCGTGCCGCACTATCTCATGGGCTCGCACATTGCGGCGGAGCCAGGCCACATCGCGACGCTCAAAAAACTCGGCATCAAGACATACATGGACATGAAATTCAATCTCGGCGAGGCGACGGGCTCGTCCATCGCCGTTGACCTGCTCGATGCCGCCGTGCTCGCGAGAAATTCACTCGAGGGCGACGCGGAAGGCTCGCAGTTCTTCCATGAGACGATGCCGCCGAAAGCGCCGCGCATCACCGACAAGACATTCAACTTCTACCTCAAGACATTCCCGCACCTCTCGAAAGAAGCGATGGACAAATGCCAGTTTCGCATTGACAACTTGGCGAAGCCCATCTACTGCTGCGGCTACCTCGAGCAAATCGCGGTCGAGCTTGCGGGCATCATCGACGATGAGCGCCCGGGCCTCGACACGGGGCGCGCGCTCGTCGTATTCGCCGACGGCGAAATCAGCCCCGCACAGCACCAGCTCACGAAGGCATTCGCCGACCACGCCCACGCCGATGTCACCGTCGCGCACCTCAGAAGCGATCGCCCGCTCACAGAGGCATTCGACTTCGGGCGCACGACAGCCGAGGACATCACGTTCTCCGTGCCCATCCTCGCGCTCGCGCTCACGGAAAAAAATCCCAGCGACAAAGTCGGCACGAAGGCCAAGCGGCTTCACGACGCGCTCGTGGGTGACGACGGCTCGCTCAAATACGACGCATCAAAATTCTTGAACGAGACGCCGAAGGACCTGCAGAGCGACGTTGCGGCCATGCTCGGCGCAATGATTGCCGCGGCGCACAACAACTCGCTCATCGTGCTCGACGACGAGTCGACGGAAATCATCGCGCGCTACCTCGAGGAACTTTGCCCCGAGATTTCTCCGTACATCCTGCACACGCAGCCCGCATTGCTGAAACTCAACATGACCGTTCCCGGCGGCCCGATTGCCTGCCTAGGCATCAAAATCATCGACGCCGCGCTCCACATGCTCAACGACATGAAGACATTCACCGAAGCGCGCGTGAGCGCCGCAGAAAACGGCCCCGGCCACGGCCGACAAGTCGAGTGATTTATCAACGAAAAAGAGCAGCCTCGCTCAAAACGAGACTGCTCTCTTTTTATGTTCACTCTTAATTTCACTGGCGATGCTTTGTGAGCCAGCGACGGAATTTCCATTTCACAAATCCCGTGATGCTCTCGTTGTAGACCGCGTGGAAAAGGTCCTTGTCCTTGACTGAGAGCCTGTCCTCAGCGAGCAACCTGAAGCGGTCGCTGTCGGACATCAGCTTTTTGTTGTCGCGCTCGAGCTCCTTGATGCGATTTTTCGCACTCTCGAGCTGCATCGCAAAATCAGGCACCCACTTTTTCTCGGCGACGGTGCGCTTCGCCGCCGCCTTCGCGAGATAGTCGCAGCGCTCGTTCATCGGGTTGCCGTTGTGCCCCTTGACCCAGAACCACGTGATGTCGCGGCCATCGATGAGGTCCTTGAGCTCGAGCCAAAGGTCATTGTTCAGCGCGCTCTTCATCTCGTCCGCCGACCACGTCGTCCAGATTTTCTTCGTGACGCCTTGATAGAGATACTGGCTGTCGGTGTAGACCTGCACGCGCGCGTCCATCTTCGCGAACGATTTCAGCGCCCTGAGCGCCGCAACCGACGCGAGGAGTTCCATCCTGTCGCTGCGCGTCATGTCGACGCCGCCCGACAGCTCCTTCTTATTACCGTTCGGCAAGCAAATCACGGCCGCGTAGCCGCCCGCGCCGTCCTCATGAACGAGACAGCCGCCGTCTGTGTAGACCATGACAGGCGCCTCGCGCGACGGCGATGCGTTGCCGCCCTCGACGAGTGTCGAGCGCTCGCCGGGGTGATGCTTCTCGTAGCCGCGAAAATCCCTCGGCGTGCGGACAAATTTGTGATGGCGTGGCTCTTTTCTGTCGCCGCGCTCGCGCGTCACCCTCGGCCGACTCTGGCGGACTTCCTTTCTCACTGTCCTGCCCGCCGTCTCATCGGCCGATTTCTGCCCGCTCGCCTCATTCATGTACGCCTTTGCCTGCTCGAGCGTCGAAAATCTCTGGCACTCGGCGCCATTGAATCCGCGTACCTGCGCGTCGCACTCCGCCGCCGTGAAATAAATGCCCGGCACCTTGCCACGACGCACGGCATAGATGCCCTTTTTCACGACATCCTCGCCCGCGAGATACTTTCTGGCCGCCGCCTCATCGGTAAAGCGGCGACCCTCAGCGCCCGGGAAGCCATCGACCTGCTGCTGATACGACTCGATGTCATAATAAAGCCCGGGCGCCTTGCCTTTTCTTACTGCATAAATAAAACTCATTCTATTGTCAAAATTCACCTCCTTTCGCTGTCACCATTATAATGAATTGTCAAAAAAATGGCAAACTTCTTTTTCATCATATCAACATCAAATGCAAGTTCTTTTTCGCCGCATTAAAAAATTTACGAATTTCTTTTTCAACAGAATAAGTCGCTTTCGCAAATTTTCTTTTTCCATGCTCCACAATCATCTGTGAATGATATAATCATTGTAAAGAATATTTTCACAGAACACTCAAAGTCAAAAGGAGGAGTCACTATGTCTATTTTGGCTGCGGCGGCGGTGCCACATCCGCCGCTCATCATGCCGGAGGTCGGCCGCGGCGAGGAGCGCGGCATACATGCGACAATCGATGCATACAAAGAAGTCGCACGCCGATTGGCGGAGCTTCGTCCCGAGCTCGTGCTCGTCTCAAGCCCGCACACGACGATGTACGCTGACTATTTCCACATATCGCCGGGCTCAGCCGCCGCAGGAAGCTTTCAGAATTTCCGCGCACCTGACCTCAAGATTTCCGTGAATTATGACACGGATTTCGTCAAGGCACTCGTAAAGCAGCTCGACGCCGAGGATTTCCCTGCGGGCACGAAGGCGGAGCGCGCGCCGTGGCTCGACCACGCGACGATGATACCGCTGAGATTTCTCCGCGACGCGTATGAGAGGCTCGGCATCGAGCCGAATTGCAAGGTCGTGCGCATCGGCCTCTCGGGGCTCTCGCCCGCGAAGCACTACCGCCTCGGCCAAATCATCGCGCACACCGTCGCGCTCACAAATCGCCGTGCCGTCTACATCGCGTCGGGCGATCTCTCGCACAAGCTGAAGCCCGAAGGGCCGTACGGATTCGCCAAGGAAGGCCCTATCTTCGACGCCGAGTGCATGGCTGCGCTCGGCTCGGGCGAATTTCTGCGCCTGCTCACCATCGACGCGGACCTCGCAGATGGTGCAGCAGAATGTGGACTGCGTTCATTCTGGATCATGGCAGGCGCGCTCGACAGAAAGTCCGTCACAGCGGAGGCACTTTCGTACGAGGGGCCGTTCGGCGTCGGCTACGGCGTCGCATATTTCACCGTCACAGGACGCGACGACGCGCGCGATTTCGGCGAGCAGCTACAAAATTTCACGAAAAAGAAAATGGCAGACCGCAAGGCCGCTGAGGACCCATACGTGAAGCTCGCGAGAAAAAGCATCGAGAGCTACGTGAAGACGGGCGAGATTGCCGATATGCCGACAGACATTCCAAGTGAAATCACGAACCAACGGGCGGGCGCATTCGTCTCGCTTAAAAAAGACGGCAGACTGCGCGGTTGCATTGGCACGTTCCTGCCCGTTCAGCAAAATCTCGCGATGGAAATCTGGGGCAACGCAATCTCTGCTTGCTCGCGTGACCCGAGGTTTGACCCCGTCGAGGAGGATGAGCTACCCGACCTCGTGTACAGCGTCGATGTTCTGAGCGCTCCTGAGCCCATATCGTCGCCGTCGGAGCTCGACCCGAAAGTCTACGGCGTCATCGTCTCATGCGGCAGTCGCAGGGGACTGCTGCTCCCAGACCTCGCGGGCGTCGATACGGTCGAGGAGCAGATAAGCATCGCGCGGCAAAAGGGTGGCATTCGTCCAGACGAGAAAATCTCGCTTCAGCGCTTCAGGGTTGTGAGGCACCATTGAAGGAGGTTTTGATGGACAAATCGAAAACCGTCTGCGACATTTGCCCGCACCATTGTGCGCTCGTCGACGGGCAGACGGGGCTCTGCAGGGCACGCGCTGCGAATGGCGGCCACATCATCTCGCTCTCATACGGGCGGCTCACGTCGCTCGCGCTCGACCCCGTGGAGAAAAAGCCATTCGCGCGATGGCACAGCGGCCACTTCATCATATCCGTCGGTTCATTCGGCTGTAACTTGAGATGCCCGTTCTGCCAAAATGACACCATTTCTCAGGTCGGGCAGGATGCCGAGACAGAGACCATCACGCCCGCAGCGCTTGTCGAGCTCGCTGAGAGGTACGTGCCGCGCGGCAATGTCGGCATTGCGTTCACATACAACGAGCCGCTAATAGGCTTTGAATTCGTCAAGGACACCGCGACGCTCGCGAAAGAGCATGGCCTCGCGACGGCGCTGGTGACGAACGGCTACATCACGCAGGAAAAGCTGTGCGACATTCTCCCCATCATCGACGCCATGAACATCGACCTGAAGGGCTGGAGCGATGAGTACTATCGATGGCTCGGCGGTCACATCGAGCCCGTGAAAGAGACAATCGCCACCGCGATAGAAAGCGGCTGCCACGTGGAAGTCACGACGCTCATCGTCCCCGGCAAAAATGACAGCGAGAGCGACATGGACGAAGAGGCCGCATGGCTCGCCGCACTCAACAAGGACACGCCGCTCCACATCAGCCGCTACTTCCCGCGCTATCACACGATGGACATCCCCGCAACGCCAACAGAGACCGTGTACAGGCTCGCCGACATTGCGCGAAAGCACCTCACATACGTGTACACGGGGAATTGCTGAAAAAACAAATATTGATGCACGCAAAAAGACTCGACTCACGAAAGAGCCGAGTCTTTTTCATGTTGACGAGTTTGTAAAATTATAGATAAAATGACTTGGCGATGCCAGTCCTCATCAACTGCGCAATTTCGATAGGCTCTAAGGCTTGCTTCCTCGCGGCAAAACCGAAGACACGCCGCTTCGGAGCCAGCCAAAGAGCCTATAGGAAATTGCTAAGTTACTTCAGACTGGCATCGCCTCGGGAATATTTAC
>OMWN01000073.1 GCA_900314765.1 uncultured Selenomonadales bacterium
GTTCCCATTCCGAACACAGAAGTTAAGCACCCGCACGTCGAAAGTACTTGGCTGGAGACGGCCTGGGAGGATAGAGCGCCGCTGGTTGAATGAAAAAGCCTCAAGCGAATGCTTGAGGCTTTTTTCGTGTGTCAAGTTTTGATTGTTGCTCGTTGCTTGATGCAATGACAGCGTTTGTGCTTTAGCGTTTACGCCACATCATGCGCATACGGAGACAAGAGCTTTGCTGCCGAAATGCTTGCAACTTTTTTTTCTCCACTCCTCAAGTTGTATCATCACGCCATTTTTTTCATTACAATCCATTCAATCACGAGCTGCAACGCTACGAGGGCGGAGAGCATCATGAACGATATATAGAGGCTCGTGGCGTGGGCGATGAAGCCGATCGTGGCAGGCCCCATGAGTATGCCGAGATAGCCGAGCGTCGAGACGGCAGGTACGGCCATTGAGACAGGCATGACGTTCTGGCGGCCGAGCATGCTGAAAAATACGGGCACGACATTTGCCATGCCGACGCCAATCAAGAAAAATCCAACGTAGAGCGGCATCATGTCCTCCGCGAATATGATGAGCATGAAGCCGATGAGCGCGAGCGTCGTGCCGCCGATGATGACGCGGCGCTGGCCGAGCCTTTCTATGATTTTGTCGCCGACGAGACGCATGAGCAACATCGCGAGTGAGAATATTGTGAAGCCGCTGCCCGCGAGGCTCATCGGCAGGTCGCGCGTCGTCGTGAGAAATACGCCGCTCCAGTCCATGATGGCGCCTTCGACGAGAAATGACACGAGCGCGATGATGCCGATGAATGTGACGATGCCGCGCGGAATGGCGATGAGCGAGCCACCTGAGGCGCCGCCGTACGGCAGGAGATTGCGCCAGAATACGGCGGTGAGCGCTATCATGATGGCCGTTGCGATGAATGTCGAGATCACGGGCGTGAGCTCGAATGTGCCCGTCCACAGCCCGAACAGTCCCGCGCCTGCGAATCCGCCGACGCTCCAAAGCGCGTGCATGCTGCTCATGAGGCGTCGCCCTGCGGCTTTTTCGAGGATGACGGCCTCGATATTGACGACGACGTCTATGCAGCCCATGATGGCGCCGAACATCAGCAGCGCGGGCACGGCGAGCGTGAACGATGGCAAATTCGCGAGGGTGAGCAGGAGAAGCGCGTACGCGGCGCCCGCAAATGCGAGCACACGCCGACAGCCAAAACGCATGGCGGCGGCGCCCGAAAGCGGCATCGTGAGAAGCGAGCCTATGCCTATGCAGAGGAGCAGCATGCCGAGCACGTCCTCGCCGATGGCAAGCCGCACTTTCAATATCGGCACGAGCGGCGCCCACGACGCCGCGCCAAATCCGCCGACGAAATACAACGCCATCGTCGCGTGTTTTGTTTTGTCAATGTTTATGTTTTTTAGGTTCATTGGATTTGCTGTTCCTTTCGATAATAAAACTTATGAAGAGTTGCCGAAGATTGCCAATGTTGCAAAAAAGAATTTTATATATTGAAGCAAAATTACCAAATAATGAAAGCGTAAAACATTTCATTCTATCGTCTCGTTTTAGGTTTTAAAGCCTTTCACTCTATGCCTCCTACTCTGGGGGAGGTGGCCCCGCAGGAGCCGGAGCGGGTCGTGAAAAATTCCTTTGAAGTTACACAATAATCAAAAAGCCGGGCAAGATAGTGACCGTCTCAGATCACTGCCTTGTCCGGCTTGTCATTTCTCTGGTGAATGATTTGCCCTCCAGCACAGGGTATCTTATCATATTTTGCCGCTCTAATCAACTGCTATTCAAACATCGCCGCGTACTCTGAGGTCATGTCGGCGGGGACGAGCTTTGACACGCGCTCGAGTGATGCGCGGCGTCGCGTGAGGAAGCTTCGCACGCCCATGTCGTAGGCGTCGCGGCTAAGCCACTCAGCGTCGCGGTTCGCCATCAAAAGGTAGCCCCATTCGAGCTCCGTAGTGATGAATTCATCGGCGGGGCGTTTTTTTGCTTCATCCAAAATTTCAAGGAAGCGGTGTCCTTTATGGTAGACGGTCGCCATGAGCGCTATCTGCTGGCTCTCATGCGTGAAAATGTCGACCCACAGCGAAAATATCAGCGGACGCCCCGCAATGAAGTCCGCCTCGAGCCAGCCGCGCGCCGTCATCACGCTCATGCGAAACAGCGCAGACGACAGCGTGAAGTCGGGCCACAGCCCCGTGGCGAGGAGCTCGCGCGCCATATCTACACCGCGAAAATAGTCGGCAGGGTGCGTCGTCTCGACATCAAGCGCGCCGGGGAACAGGCGCTTCGGGTATGTGATGCCCGTCATATCGAGCTTTGCGAGCGCGACATTGCACCACTCGTGGCACGAGAGCGTGAGCGTCATGTCGGCGAGCTTTTCGGGCGCGAGCACGATGCCCGGCTCCACCCACTGCACGAATTCACCGACAGCGACACTTTCGAGCGATGAAAATATATTTTCGCTCAAAATATCGAATGTGATTGCATCGCCGAATTTTCCGTTTTCAAATGATTCTTGCCTAACGTGATTGATTAAATCACTTAGCTTGTCGTCGTGAGAATTGTCGAATGCGAGCACGACAATCTGACTTGGCAGATATGTCTGTCTCAACACAGACGCGAGCGATGCGCTGAATGACGTCAGATTGCCATCGTAAATCACGAGCACCGTGATGTTCGGGTGCTCTTTCGAGAGGCGCTCCCTCGCGCACGTGGCCGCAATCGACTCCGCCATCATCAGTGCATTTTTCACGGGATTCACGTCGCCCGTCGTGTACCGCAGCACACATTCGCCCGCGTATCGCTCGAGGTCGCTTTGCACGAGCTCAGCGCTATCGTCGTCGTATTGAGGCGCTATGCCGTCCAGAAAATCGTAAAAGCGCTGATGATAGTCCTGCGAATAGAAGCTGTATGGCGAATAGCGCACCATGTTCGATAGCCACATGCAGAGGTTTTTCGATGACTGCTGTGCCTCGCTGCGCCGTGGGAAATGCGCACTGTGGATGCCGTCGAGGCGCAGCATCACATTGTCGCCCACTTCGCCCGTGTCATTCGTCGCATCGCTCGATATGGCGCTGTGATTGCCCTGCTGTATGATGAGGTGCTGGCGCGTCGCGGCGCCTGCGCCCACAATGATTTTCGGAAGGTGCTTTGGCTCTTTGTGCCTCATTGCGGGGCGCGCCAATACGAATTTGTCCTTGTCAGTCTCGGGCGATACGAGCGCGTAGTCCACCCACGGGATGAAATACACATTGTCGCTCGAAATGATGCCGAGCGTCTCGCGCACGCTCCTGTCCGTCGTCGATACGATGAATTCGTCGGCGTCGAGCGGCACGATGACGTCGGCGCCGTACACGCTGATGGCGCGTCGCATGAGGCGCGTCACGACTTCCGATTGGTCGTGCCCCTCGCCGTCGTAGACTGTTGTCTCGACACTCATGCCCTCGTCGGCCAATTTCCGCAGTATCGCCCGCGTCTCGTCCGTGCTGTGGTGGTCGGCCACGATGAGCGCGTCCGCGAACGTGAGCGCATGGCGCGCGAAGCTCTCGATGATGTCGGCCTCGTTCTTCACCATCGCGACGGCTACGATTTTATTCATGGAGGCCGCCCACGGCGAACGCCATCATGGCCGATGCCGATGATGATGAGGAGGCCGGCACGTCGTCAGTCGCCGGCGGCGGTGCGAAAAGACTCTCCTCGCTGTAGGAGATGAGCGCCGTGAGGCCGAGCATGAACACAATGAGGAAAATCGTCGTGCAAATGACGCTTATGAAGGAGCTCACGGCCTCAGCGCATTTGTGAATATAGTACTCGTCCGTGTCAATCTCGCGTTGTTCGAGACCGTCGAAAAAATTATTAAGAAATTTCATTCAATAGCACCTCGGCTTTCCAGCGTTGTCATTAGTATGTGAGCGGCGAACGCGATGTTCGCCTAGCAATTTACGGAAAATCTACCCATCTTTTATATTCGATATAAGTGCCGCAAAATCCTCTTTTAGAATTGAATTAATGAGGAAAATATTGTACATTATATGAAGAAATGACACGAAAAGAAAGGGGAGACTCGCGAGCATGACGTTTATTGACGATCTCAAAGACTGTGCGGATAAATTTAATATTACGATAACTGATGATGAATTGGCGAAATTTGACAAATATTTTAGGCTGCTCATCGAGTGGAACGAGAAAATAAATCTTACGGCCATCACCGAGCCTCACGAGGTGGCGGTGAAGCACATGATAGATTCACTCTCGTGCCACGATGAGAAAATTTTCGCCGAAAATGCCCATATCATCGATGTTGGCACGGGCGCAGGATTTCCCGGCATACCGCTCAAAATTTATCGACCAGACCTCAAAGTGACCTTGCTCGACTCGCTTCAAAAGCGTATTAAATTTCTTGATGAAGTTATCATCACGTTAGGGCTGAAAGACATCACATGTGTTCACGCGCGCGCAGAGGAGGGCGCACGTCAAAAACAGCATCGCGAGAAATACGATGTCGCTGTATCGCGCGCGGTGGCGAGACTTTCCGTGCTCGCCGAATACACACTGCCTTATGTGAAGGTCGGCGGCTGCCTCGTCGCGCTCAAAGGTGCGAAATTCGCAGAAGAAGCGGACGAGGCAAAGCGCGCCGTCGCGATGCTTGGTGGCGAGATAGAGGATGTGCGGCCCATTCATCTGCCGACGCTCGACGACAAACGCGCCATAATCATCGTGCGCAAGACAAAGCCCACGCCAAAAACGTACCCACGCAAAGCAGGCACACCAGAGCGGAAGCCGCTATAAAACCCTCTCCGCCCCCTGCGGGGGCACCTCCCCCAGAGTGGGAGGCATAGCGAAAGCGGTCCTTTACGATATAATTGATAGTGGACGATACTCCTATACTTTAAAATTGGACATTGCAGAGCCTTTGTTTTACAAAATTATAAAAGGCGAGCGTCTTTTTTTCGCTTGGGAGGGAGGGCATGCGTTGTCACGTTTTAATTGAAATCGATTCAGCTAATGTAAATAATTTCAGCATTTGTAACGTCAGCCTCCCCAATGGGGGAGGTGCCGAGCGAATGCGAGGCGGAGAGGGTCGTGTCACCTCAGATATACAGAGCCTTTTGTAAGAAATAAAAAACTTCTATAACATTTGTGCAGGATTTATTTCTTATAGAGAGAATATGTCTTATCTATACAGTATTTTTTGAAGGAGCATGATGAGAAACAAAGCGCCATTCGCCGCGCTTTTTCTTGCGCTCGCAATCATCGCGCAGAGCGCGCGGCTCATTTTCCCATTCATCCCGGGGCCCGTCAATCAGTTCGTGATAGGCACCGTCGTCAACATGGTCTGCGTCATGGCGATGGTCGTGACGCAGAGCGCGTGGACAGCGGCTATCGGCGTCGTGCTGCCGTGCGCGGCGTTTGTCACAGGCGCGCTCCCCATAGCGCCGATGGCCTTAGTCGTGGGACTCGGCAACGTGATATATATGCTCATATCGTACAGGCTGTGGCCGCGCGCGTGGGTGTACGCGGCGCCGCTCATCAAAGCCGCTGTGCTCTATGCGGGCACGCGCCTCGTCATATCGATACTCGATTTGCCAGAGCCTGTGGCGAGCGCCCTCTCGCTCATGATGAGCTGGCCGCAGGTTGTGACAGGCGCGGCGGGGATTTTCTTTGCGGGTAAGTTATTGAAGAGGATTAAGGTGTGAGGGGAAGTCACCCCACCACCGCGCAAGCGGAATAAGCCTGACCCTCTCCGCCTCGCATTCGCTCGGCACCTCCCCCAAAGTGGGAGGCTGGCTTCACAGAGTCTGAGATTATTTAGGTTAGGCAAAATCGACTAGTTGCTCTATCTGCAAAGTGAATGGTTGACGTTCATTTTTTACCATATCGTGAAATAGAGGCTCTGATTGCCTACCATTGAAGTGAAGGACTATAGTTCACTTTCAATTATATCGTTGAGCACCGCTTTCGCTATGCCTCCCACTCTGGGGGAGGTGCCCCCGTAGGGGGCGGAGAGGGTCGCCAGAGTGGATTAGTAAACTCACATTGAATTTTTATAAATTTCATACAACATCAAAAATGAGGAACAGGGAATGGACTCTTTCATCCCTTTTTCTCATGGAAGGGGACAAGAAATGACAAAGAAAAGGCTGGCTGCGGCCATCATGACGGCGCTGACGCTTGCGGTGTCGTCGCCGCTCGCGTTCGCGGCGGAGGCGGACACTGTGCCCGTGGATGGGGACGGCGCCGAGCCGATGGACACATACGCCATCGAGGACACCGTCGTCACGGCGACGCGCGTGCCCGTCACGCGCAAGGAGGTCTCGTCATCCGTCGAGGTCATCACGCGCGCCGAGATAGAGGAGCAGGGCGCGGACAACCTCGCCGACGCGCTCCGCTACGCCACGGGCGTGCAGATCACGCACCTCTCGTCGGGCGCAGGTCGCGGCCACAAAGCAGCGTCCATTCGCGGCTTCGACTCGAGATTTTCCACAATACTCGTCGACGGCAAGCGTGTCGCCTCCGAGATAGACCAGAACTACGAGCTCGACCGCATCCCGATTGACAACATCGACCACATAGAGATCGTGCGCGGCCCATCGAGCTCCGTCCACGGCACGGAGGCGATGGCGGGCGTCATCAACATCATCACGAAGAAAAGCGAAAAGCCGACCGTCTCGCTCTCGGGCGACCTCTCGTTCTGGTCGCACCCCGGCGAGAATGGGCCGAAGCGCTACGGATTCTTCGTCGACTCTGGCCACATCGGCAAATTCTCGGCGCGGCTGTCGGGCTTCGAGCGCAAATCGACGACGGCATTTTTCAAAGACGACGGCTCGACGTATGAGCCGTACGGCTCGTGGAAAAATTTCCAAGGCACGCTCGAATATCGCCCGTCATCGCACGAGACGATTGAGTTCACGCACAGCGACACGAAAGAGGACACGCGCGAATTTTTCTACCCGAACGCCGCGAAGAATCCGCTGGTTTTCGCCGAGGGCTACGCCGAGGGCTACGACAGGATTCAGCGCCATGAAAATTCTATTTCATACGAAAACAAGGGCGACGACGGCACGGGTCTTTTCCTCAGATATTACCGCACGGTTATGGACAAGGAACGCGACAATATCAACACAAAGAACGGCATGCCTGTCGGCAATCCGAAACTCGACAAATTTGGCTGGGTGCGCGCGAAACGTACCATCAATGCGTTCGAAGGTCACTACACGTGGAAAGCGGGCAGCAGCCACACGCTGACATTCGGCGGCGAGTACAGGCCCGAGACATTCCGCGGCACGGCTGTCAGAAGGAATGGCGGCGACTTCTCAGTCACTGGTCCGATGGGGCAGGTACAGCGCGGCTCGACGTATCATTTCTACTACTCGGCGCTCTACGCAGAGGACGAGTGGAAAATCGACGACCGCTGGCTCGCGTTCCTCTCGCTCCGCTACGACGGCAACAACCAGTTCGACGACAACGTGAGCCCGAAGCTCGGCCTCACGTACGCATTCGACGACGACATGCGGCTGAAATTCAACGTCGCGAAGACGTTCCGCACGCCGACGCCGAACCAGCTCTACCAGTGGAACACGGACAACATGGGCAACCCCGACCTCGACAAAGAGGAGGCGTTCTCATACGACATTTCGCTCGAAAAAGAGTGGAAAGGCAAAAGCGCGAAGCTCACGTTCTTCGACAATCGCGTGAAAAATCTCATTGACCTGCAGTATGATGCGACGCGCAAATGGTATCAATATCAGAACATCGACAAAGCCGTCATCCGCGGCCTCGAGGCCGAATACACGGCGGAGATAGCGCCGCGCCTCGACTGGCACACATCGTGGACGTATCTCGACGCGAAAGACATGACGACGCACACGAGCCTCACGAACCGCGCGCGCAACATGATGACGAGCGGCCTCACGTGGCGCGCGAAGTCCGGCCTCACCGTCGATCTCGCGGCGCAGCTATACGACCACTACCGCTCAGACCCGGGCGGGGAAAAGAGCTTCGCGCTCTGGAACCTCACCGTCTCGCAGAACCTCGGCGAAGGCTTCACACTGCGCCTCGCCGCTGAAAACCTCCTCAACAAGCGCGACCAAGACATGACCCTCCCCGGCACACTGCTCAAAGCAACGTTGCAATATCAGTTTTAAATGAAATAAAAAGTGGCACAGCAATATCCGATGAAGATATGCTGTGCCATTTTTATGTGGATGTTTGGTGAAGGTTTGCGCCTTGTAGCTAAATGTGGTAACAGCGCGACCCTCTCCGCCCCCTGCGGGGGCACCTCCCCCAGAGTGGGAGGCATAGAATGAGAGGCTTAAAGCTAAAACTTTACGAATGAATAGAAAGTTTTACGCTTTCATTAGGCGATTGTTTAGCTATGATGATTAATCGGCTAGAATAAAGGCTTAATGCTTTCACGTTTACGTCGATTCAGTTAGTGTAAATAATCACAGACTTTGTGAAGGTAGCCTCCCCAGTGGGGGAGGTGCCGAGCGAATGCGAGGCGGAGAGGGTTTGGCTTATGCCGCTTGCAACTTCAATGTCGCGCTCCACAACTTTTACGCGCACACAAAAAACCCTGCATCGAAGCAATCTCCTCGGTGCAGTTTTTTTTATCTTCGCTCTTCTCCCCCTCACATCGCCTTTTTTAGCGTCTTTTCCACCATTTCGCGGATGTAGTCGGGCTTGTCGCCGGGGTGCGCCTCGTACGTTTTCTCGCCGTCAACGAAAAACGACGGGCAATAGTAGTAGTCGTGCCCCTTCACGCGCTCGGGGCTCTCGTTCTCGTCTATCCACTCGACGTCGCAGCCCGCATACTGCGGCTGCTCCTTTAGCTCCGCGTACGCCGCCTTCGCCGCGCGGCAGTACGGGCACCCCTGCAGCACAAATGCTTCGATTTTCTTCATGTTCGCTTGCTCCTTTCATTCACGCCCGCGCGTCGAGCTCTTACGCCCGCGCCGAGCTTTCCTTCCCATTATGCTCGCTTGCCAAATCTCTTCTCCACGAGCTCCTGCAGCTTTCCTTCCTTCACGTACGGCATGACATCCTCGTTGACGAAATTGTCGTGCGATATGCGTGCCGCCTTTTTGTCAAATCCGAAGATGTACGCCATCGCGATGTCGTAGATGATGCTGCTCGGCGCAAATCCGTAGACCTGATGCTCGAGGATATGCTTCAGCCGCGCCTCGCCGTCGGGGTACGCGCGCTTCATACCCTTGCTCTTGTAGAGGCGCTTCACGATCTCCGTGATGTAGAGCCCCGACTTCATATAAAAATCGACAAACGTCCGCTCTGGGTCGTTGAAAATGCCGGGGTTCTCACGCTCGAGCGCATCGACCATGTCACGGACGACGCTCTTCGGCGTGAATATCTGATTCGTCTGCTGCGGTGGGATATAGTCGAAAATATCTTCATCCTTCGCCTCATCGAAATAATCCGCGAGCTTTTCCTTGCGGTCGAGAAATTCCTTTATTGCCTCATCGAATACTACCTCATTAAAAACATGACCCTCGTAATGCTTTTTCTCGCCCGTCTCCTTATCTACGTAGTCGCAGCCATCGCGGAACTTTCGGAACGTTTCCTCCGTGATGCTCGTGACCTCGAGGAACACATCATCCGGCGTGTAGTCGTCGAAATTGCTGAGCCGCAAATCCGCGCCGCCGCCGTGCGCCATCTCGCTGTACGCCATGATGAAGCTCGGTATCGTGCGCGCAAATCCCCGTAGATGCGCGCGCATGTCGTCCTCGACGCCCTTCTTCTTCTCGTTCTCCCTGCGCTTCTCGAGCTCTGCCGTGACCTTCTGCGTGATTTCCTCCGTCTTCTTCTCCACCGTCGCCTTGAGGTCCTTCGTATATTCATCCGTCAGATGCTTCAGCTTCTTGTCGAAATCATTATTAATCTTCTTCGTTTCCTTCTCGCTCTTTGCCTCCTTCAGCTGCTCCTCATGCTCCACCATCGCAATCTTCTGCTGCTTTGCGTGCTCATCGGCCAGCCGCTCGAGGTCCGCGCTCATTTCCCTCTGCGCGCTCTTCTTCAGCTGCTCCGTCCGCGCATTCGTCAGATTATACTCATCCTTCGCCTTCGTCTCTATCTTCGGCGCGAGCTCAGCCGCCGCAGCCTCCGCCACCTTCTGTGCGAGGTCGCGCGTCTTCGCCGTCACCTCCGCGGGCGTGTCGTAGCGCATCGGCTTCCCGTCGTCGGGCAGCGAGCTGTCAATCACATCCGCGACCGCCGCGCCCACATCTTCATATATCTTCTCGCCGAACAAATCCCGCGTCTTGCTGATGACGATCTCGCCCGGTATCTCCACATCGCCATGCTCATCGACGCTCACATCGTCCGCATGCGCCATCTCGCCATTCGTGCGCGCGCCGCCCTCATCCGCAGGCGTTATCTTCTCCAGCATCTCACGTAGCTCCGGCGGCGCCGAGAAAATATTCCCGATATTCTGGAACAGGAAATTGCTCATAAATCCGCGATGAACCACCTCGCGCGCCATGATCGAGCGCGGTATCGTCATCACCTTCTCCGCGTCGAGCTCCACCATGCGCCCCTCGTCATCCTCAGAAATGACTGGGTAAAAGTTCAGTAGCCGTCTGATGCGCTCCTCCCGCTCCGCCGACGTGCCGCCGCCGTTCGCCGTGTCCGTGTTGAGATTATTCGCGAACTCATCATAAATAATGAGCGTCCGCTCCGGTGCGAAATCAAACACATACGCATTCTCCTTCGCGAATAGCTTCCCGCCCTCCTCATACGCGTACGGATTCTGCGCGCGGAAAGCCGCCTGCATGTACTCCGCTGGGCTCTTCATATTCGACAGCATCAGCACCGCCGTCCACGGCTTCACCGTCACGCCCGTCGTCAGCTGCCCGACAGACAGCGTTATCGTCCGCTCGTGCTCCTTTATCGCGCGCATCACCTTGTCATAGCTTCGCTGATTGGCCGTGTCGTCGTCCTCGTCCGTTCTGCCGTCGCCCGCCGCGACCACCACCTCATACTCGCCGAATACCGGGTGCTCCCGTAGCATCCGCGCCATCGCCTTCGCACTGTCCACGCGGCTCAGCAGCCAAAACGTATGCTTCAGCTCATGCCGTAGCTCCGGCGTGCTGAAAGGGAACTTCTCATTCGTCGTCAGCGCGTCGAGAAACTTCCGCACATCAGCCTCATGCACGAACCGCCCCTTGCTGTCCGTGCTGAAAAACTCATTCAAATCAAAAGCATACTCCGCATGCTCCCCCTCCGAGAGATCGAGCCCCTTTCTGACCTTGCCCTCTATCATGCTCGACAGCTGATACGTGAACATATTGAGCCGCGGCAGGCGCGCGTACGGATTCGTCCCCGCGTCATCGTCCCAATTCGCCTTCGCCTCCTGCTCATCCTCGTACGACCAATTAAAAATCTGCTCGCTCGAAAACTTATTCGACGCAATCGCCTTGAACGGCGTCCCCGACAAATGAAGCGTGAATCGCCTCTCTATGCTCCTAAATGCGCTGTCCGTCTTCATCGTGTCGACGCCCTCATGCGCCTCATCGATGACGAGCAGGTCCCACTTCGTATCCTTTATCCATTTCAGCTTATTGAAATCCCCGCCGAAATACACAGACCCCTTGAGCCCCTGCAGACTCTCGAAAGCAATCTGTCCCGCCGTCTCCGTCTCATCGTCGCTGAGGTCCTCGATGCTCTTGAGATAATCATCGCGCGACATCACAGGCTGACCCCGAAGCGCGTCCGTCTCGCTCACGAACTTGTACCCCGTCTGCCAGCCAATGAACCGCGCGTAGTCCTGATACCACGAATTCGCGATGCTCGGGCGGTTCGTTACGATGAGCACCTTCACCGCGCCCATCCGCCGCACGAGGTCATACGTCGAGAGCGTCTTGCCAAATCGCGGCTTCGCGTTCCAGAGAAATGAGCGGGCACCGTCGTCCATATCGTCAGCGTGGCGCTTGAAATAATCCGCCGTCATATCCACCGCGCGCCGCTGCTCCTCGCGCAACACATACTGCGAATGCTCCGCCTCATCGCCCTCGGCTGCATAGTCGCGGTCGCGAAAATCCCTGAAATACGCCTTTGACCGCGCGCCGTCTATATGAAACCACTCCGTCCCCGGCTTTCGCTCCACGCCCCTGTGCGTCGTCATATAGTCGTGGAAATCGTGATCCGTGAAATACTCGCCCGATCCGTCGGAGTAGCGCGCCTCATACTTCCACTCGATATGATATTCGACGTCAGCCGTGTGCGTCTGTTGCTCGATGCGGTCCTTCACCGTCTGCTTCTCCGTGTAGCCAATCTTCGTCCAGCCGTCATGCGCCGCCACCTGCGGCGTCGTATACGCGTAAATCATCGGGACGATGTGCGAAAATGGAGCAATCTGCGTGTAGTCAGCCATCTCAGTCCATCTCCTTCACATGCGTCTCGATGAAATCAATCTCCTTGTCGTCAAGCCCGTATTTTTTATACAGCTGCAAATCAATCTCATGAACAGACTTCGACCAATCAATATCAGAATCAGAAGTGAAATCTTGCAGGGGAACTTTATCCCATGTATCACGAGAATTAATCTGTGTTACTTTTAATGCGCCAAGCAATACTCTAGCAAATTTTCCTTTGATATATTTCAGCAATGCCTGAGCTTCATTCTCGGCTTCAACAGGACCGACGACGATAAATGTGTCTGTCGCAATATCAAAAGGCTCGCCAATCTCTGGCTTGCTAATCAGTCTGGCTGGCTTTTCTCCAAGCATTCCGGAGGCTCCGTTCGCCTTCGGTAAAAATACTTTCCACTTACCAATAAAGTTATCTTCACGCCCACGAACGTATTTTCGAAGAATCCATCGATGGACTCGTTCGTTTCCGTAGCGTCCCAATGCACGAACATAATCATTTTTGTTAACGGGTTCATTTTCAAAGAAAATATCCGTTAATGAAGTAAATGCATTCGACGATATATCGTTTTGGTGTCCCTTGCTCAATTTTTCTTTTGCATCCGTGTGCTCAGCGTGTAATTGGTTTGTAAACAAATACGGTGTGCGTCCGGAGATTATCGAGCTAATAGCAGAAAAGTTTTTGTGTTGCTTCACTTTGTCGCAAATATCTCTGAGTTCATTCCAAGCTATAAACGTATTTATCGGTCCATAATTTTTTTCGCTGTTTCTACAAGTAACTGCGACGCCACCTGTAAACGTTATATTGGGGAACACTTTTGCCGCGTCAGGTTCATACATTATTACTTTCATATGTTCATCTGAAAGCATTTTTTTATTCCATTGCTTTGGTGTACCACCACCATTAAACAAAAAACGAGCAGGGGTGATAAGTTCTACAATGTTGCCAACTTCATAGGCGGCATCCATAAAGAGATGATAAATCGGCTTGTCGCTAGTGCTTTGCCCCGGCGCCTCATCTTGATACGGCGGATTTCCGATTACCACATCAAACTTGAACTTCTTTCCCATCGTCAGCACAGCTCCTCTCTGTACACCTGCATGATGTCAACTTCCTTGTACTGCCTTCTGCGCGGTCTGTCGGCGGGCGGCTCCTTTGCGATGAGCTCGCCGTTCCTGTCATAGTCCGTGAAAAGATTGAACTCCCGCGACGGCGGCTCCACCACATACTCCTCATCAAAAAGATTGCCCTCGCGCTCATCATCGAAAAGCGTCTCATAGCGAAACACCACGCGCTCGACCTTCCTTTTGCGGCGCGCGCTCTGCCGCCACTCGCTGAGCTCTATCGGGCGGCCATCGCTCGTCGTGTGCGTGAGCGTGTTGCCCTGCACCACATTCGCGCGGATCACCGTGCGCGCCGACGCCAGCAGCTCCTCGTCCCGCTCCATGATGTCGCGCCCCGTCTTCTGCGCGTAGTTCCGTATGAATACGTCGCACATATTGCGACGCGCCGCCACAACATTATCCTCGAGCAGCTCGATGCCGTAGATGCTCATCAGTGCCCAGAGCGTCTGATACTTCCAGTTCGCCCCGCGCGTGTGCTGCGTGTCGGCGTTGATATGCTCCAGCTTCTGCCGGAGGATTTCCGTGAGGAAAGCACCCTCGCCCGCGGCGGGCTCGAGGAACGTCGTGTGCACATCGCGCAGCTTCTCCTGTATCGGAGGATTAGACAGCATCAGCCGCACCATCCACAGCGGCGTGAATACCTCCCCATGCTTCTGCACACGCTCCCGCGACTTTATCAGCCGCGCCTCCGCCTCCATCTCCTCACGGCTCGCCGCGATGAGCCTCAGCTCACTGTTTACGTGATTCACTTTTTCCTCATTCGTATTAGCTTGCTCCATATATTCTCCGATTAGTTGATGAATGTGCGTCACACTCATTAGCATGACGCCGCTATTACTACTAAAATATTCGCCAACAAAAATAAAAATCCTTCAAAAAATAGCAAATACGCAAAATAAAAAAGGATGCCATCACTGACATCCTTTATTAATGCGCTCAATAATGAACATTGCTGACCCTCTCCGGCCCCTGCGGGGCCACCTCCCCCCAGAGTGGGAGGCGACGCGAAAGCGATGCTTAACGATATGACGGAGAGTGAACGACAGTCCTTAACTTTACACGAGAGCAAGCTACGCAATTTCAATTTGCAATGAAAATGTGAAGTTATGCTTTCTCTAATGAATCGATTTGGCTAGAGTAAATAATTTTAGCGTCTGTAACGCCAGCCTCCCCAATGGGGGGCAAACATGCCAGTGGCATGTTTGCGCGAGCGAATGCGAGGCGGAGAGGGTTGGCGCAACATTTGAGTGGCGCTTATGCCGCTTGCAGCGTCGGGTCGTTCTTCCTCCAAAAAAATTCTCATCACCTTACACATTCACCCAACTTCCCGCGTGAATTTTTGAAAAATGTTTCAGAAATCACGCTTTTTTTGCTTGACAATATCCTACTAAACATATATACTTTACGACAACGGATAAAACATACAAAATTAGTATGAATTGTAAGAAATAAAAGAGAAATAAAAGCAAAGGGATGAATTTCGATGAAGAGCGTTTATGTCTGGTGTCACGATCGAATGTGTTGAGGAAAAATTTTGCATGATGCATTTCATGGGCTTCGATGTGAAGCGGTAATCATCATTCGATTTGAAAATCGGGAAAAATGTTTGGAGGAATTCAAGATGAGTTCATATAAAAATTTCGTCAGAAAATATAAGAAGTCCATCGGGGCGGCGGCTGTCGCGCTGACGCTCCTTTTGTCGGCGGGCTGCGGCGGCGGTGGTCAGAAGGCCGCAGACGGCAGCGATCCGCTCGATGTCACGATCAATACGAACCGCGTGAGCAGCGCGCTCACGGTGCTCGGCGAGAACGCGGGCTACTACAAGGACGAGGGCATCGACGTGAAGCTCCACGTGATGAATGTGGCGTATGCCGACATCCTCTCGGCGCTCACGAGTGGCAAGGTGGAAGCGACGACAGGCGGCGTTGGCTCGACGGCGCCGCTGCGCATGATCGAGAACGGCGCGGATTTCGTCATCATCGGCGGTCAGATGAGCGAGGGCGCGGACATCGTGACGCTGCCGGAGCGTGCGGACGAGTGGAAGCCAGAAAATCTCACGCCGGAGAAGCTCGCGGGCAAGAAAATCGGCGTTGTCCGTACGGCGTCGGGCGACATCGCGCTTCGCGGCGCACTCTCGAAGAAGGGCGTTGACCTCTCGACGATACAGTTCGTCGAACTCGGCAATGAGCCGGCCATCATTGAGGCAATAAAGAAGGGCGAGCTCGATGCGGGCAACGTGCAGGCGAACCTTCGCGACACGGCGCATCAGGCGGGACTCGTCTCGGCGCTTCACATCGACGACGTCGCGCCGGACTTCATCTGCTGCCGCATCATCACGACGCCGGAAAATCTCAAGGCACGCCGCGCGGATTTCGTGAAGTTCCTGCGCGCGCAGCTAAAAGCGTATCGCCTCATTCACACGGACGAGGGCAAGGCGCTGCCGCTCATCAATCAATCAATCGAGGTTGACCCGGCCGTGCTGAAGAGCCAAGTATTCGAGGACAAGCATCTCGGCCTCGTGCCGGACCCGGCGAAGCTCCGCGTCGAGGATTTCTACGACAGCATGAAGCGCGTCGGCTACATCGAGGGCAAGGTCAACATCGATGACCACATCGACGCGACGCTCTATCAGGAGGCACTCGCATCGCTTCTCAAAGAGGAGCCGAATGACCCGATATGGAATCAGCTCAAAGCCGACTATATAAGAAACGATGGCCCGTGGCCAGACGATAAAAACGGGGGTGACGGAAAATGATAAACTTCAATGATAAAATCGTATTTGACAATGTGACGCTGCGCTACGAGGACAGCGTTCACGAGACAAGCTACGAGGCGCTTTCGGGCATGAGCTTTTCCGTCGCCGAGGGCGAATTCGTGAGCCTCATCGGCTCGTCGGGCTGCGGCAAGAGCTCGACGCTCTCCATCCTCGCGGGGCTTCACGAGCCGACGACGGGGAGCCTCATCATTGACGGCAAGGAGAGCCACGGCACGGGAAAAAATCGCGGCGTCGTTTTCCAGCATTATTCGTTGTTCCCGTGGATGACGGCTGAGGCCAATATCGCATTCGCCGTTCGCCAGGCATTTCCCGAGACGCCGGAGAAAGAGGCGAGGGCCATCGCCCGCGATTATCTCGAAAAAGTCGGGCTCAAGGGCGTCGAGGCGAAGTACCCGCACGAGCTCTCGGGCGGCCAGCAGCAGCGCACAGCCATAGCGCGGACGCTCGCCATGAAGCCGGAGATTATGCTTCTCGATGAGCCGTTCGGCGCAGTCGACGCGAGGAACCGCCTTGTGTTGCAGGATTTGTTGCTCGACGTGCTCGAGAAGGAAGACACGAAGAAGACCATCATATTCGTGACGCACGACATAGATGAAGCGATACTTTTGTCAGACCGTGTGCTGTTCGTGAGCGGAAAGCGCGTGTCGGCGGAGTTCGATGTGCCGTTCAGCCGTCCACGCGACCGCCGCGAGGTATTTTCCTCGACGGAGTACGTGAGACTTCGGCAGATGCTCATGAATTCTTTCTATGACACGGCAGAGGAAAATGAAGAGGAAGAGTATGAGGCTCGGGAGGCAGCAATATGAAATCGTCACAGGCAATCGGCTATGGCCCGCTTTCAGCGGCGAGCTTTGTAAAGGATATAATCAGAAATTTATTTGGCGCGACAAGCGCGTATAAGAAAATCGGCTCATGGTGGCGGTCAACGCGCCAGCCGCGCGACATCACGGTCATACTCGTGGCAATACTCGCCGTATGGGAGCTCGCGACGGTGGGGCTCGCGAAGTCGGCGCGCATCCTCTACCCAGCGCCGTCGGACGTCATCGCGATATTCCTGTCCGATTGGCAGAAAATCGTGACGGGCATCGGCTCATCGATGTATCTTCTCGGCATTGGCTTCTTGCTCGCGCTCGTTTTGGGCGTCGTGCTCGGGCTCATCACGGGCAGCGTGCCGCGCCTCTATAACGCGTTCCTGCCGATTGCGAAGGTCGTGAGCCCGATACCGCCGATTATATACACGCCGTACGCGGTTGCGGTGCTGCCGAGCTTCACCGTCGCGTCGATTTTCGTCATATTCTCGAGCATTTTCTGGCAGATATATATCGAGGTCGCGATCTCGGTCGCAAATATTGACAAGAAGCTCCTCGACTCAGCGAGGACGCTCAATCTCTCGTCGATTTCGATGCTCACTCACGTGCTCTGGCCGTACTGCCTGCCGAAAATCATGAACACGCTGCCGCTCTCCGTGGCGAATGCTTTCATGGTCCTCACGGCGGCTGAGATGATTGGCGCGACGAGTGGCGTCGGCTACTACGTGCGCTACTACGCGGACTTCGCGGACTACACGCGCGTCATCGCCGGCATATTCGTCATCGGCATTGTCGTCTCGGTCATCAATGTGATGATTGGCCGCATAAAGAGGCACGTCGTAAAGTGGCAGTAATGTGTGAGAGTAAAAACAGATAATAGACATTTGATATGGGATGAATAGATATGAATGAGAATTCAGCACTGAAAGCAAAGCTGAAAAGACACGCGAAGACGTGGGGCGCCAATCTTTTCGGCGTCGCGGGCGTCGACAGGTGGGAAAAGGACCCGCACCAACCCGCCGAGTATTGGCCGCAGAATATATGGCCGTGGGCGAAAAGCGTCATTTCCATCGGCGTGCAGATTTTCCCGTCGGTCATCGAGACGACGCCGTCCGTCGTCTACTCCGAACTCTACAACACGACGAACAGGATGCTCGATGAAATCGCGTACCGCGTCGCGAACGAGCTCAACAGGGCAGGGCACAGGGCGCACTTTTTCCCGCGCGATTGCTACGGCGACATCTCCGTGCTCGTGAAAAAGCCGGAGGCAGCGTTCTCGCAAGTGCTCGCGGGACTCTATGCGGGGCTCGGCACGATAGGCATGAACCACACGCTCATCACGAAGGAATACGGGCCGCGCGTGCGCCTCGTTTCGGTCATCACCGACGCGGAGCTGCCGGCGGACAGGCTCGTCAAAGGCGACCTCTGTATTCACTGTGGCGCGTGTGTCAGGCGATGTCCGATGCACGCATTCACGCAGCCCGCGAAGACAGCAGCGGTGCAAATCGCCAAGATGGACAAATACAAATGCGCGGAGCATCACGCGGAGCTCAAGCAGAACTTCGTATATCCGTGCGGCGAGTGCATAGCCGTCTGCCCCGTCGGCGAAGATAAAAAACTCTACGGCGCAAAATCCGTCACACAGGACGGCATCGCCCACGTAAGAAATTTCGGCTCCAAATACGCAGTAAAAGATTTGTGATTTGATTTTTGAAGGGAAATGATTATATGCCAAATATAGACTCAATGGTCATACATGGCGGCATTGATGGGGACAAATTCACGGGCGCGGTGAACGTGCCCATATATCAGACATCGACATTCAGGCAGAAGGGTCTCGGCGACAACTACGGCTGGGAATATGCGCGCACGGGCAACCCGACGCGCGCGGCGCTCGAGAAACTCATCGCCGACCTCGAGGGCGGCACGGCGGGCTTCGCGTTCGGCTCGGGCATGGCTGCCATCTCGACGGTGCTGAGCCTTTTCAAATCGGGCGACAAAGTGCTCATTTCGAGCAACGTCTACGGCGGCACATATCGCGTGCTCGACAAGGTGTTCGCGCATTTCGGCATCACGTATGAGATTGTCGATACGACGGACGCAAAGAAATTCGAGAGCGCCATTGATGAGAGCACGGTGGCGGTGCTCCTCGAGTCGCCTGCAAACCCGTTGCTCACGATCACGGACATTCACGCGATTGCGAAAATCGCGAAAAAGCACAACATCCTCACGATTGTCGATAACACGTTCATGACGCCGTATCTACAGCGCCCGCTCGAGCTCGGCGCTGACATCGTCGTGCACAGCGCGACGAAGTACCTCGGCGGCCACAGCGACGTCGTCGCGGGTCTTGCCATCGTCAAGGATGATGAGCTCGCTGAGCGCCTCGCATTTCTCCAGAATTCGACGGGCGGCGTGCTCGGGCCATTCGACTCATTCCTGCTCATTCGCGGCATCAAGACACTCGCCGTTCGCCTCGACAGGCACACGGACAACGCGCTCAAGATTGCGAAGCACCTCAAAAAGCGCGGCGACGTGTCGAAAGTCTATTACCCAGGACTCAAGTCCGACCCTGGCTACGAGATTAACAAGAAGCAGGCGAAAAACGGTGGCGCGATGATTTCGTTCGAGCTCACGAAGGGCCACGACATCGACAAATTTTTCCGCAGCCTCAAAATGGTTGCGCTCGCGGAGAGCCTCGGCGGCGTCGAGAGCCTCGTCTGTCACCCCGCGTCCATGACGCATGCGTCCATTCCGAAGGACGTGCGCGACAAAATCGGCATCACTGACACGCTCATTCGCCTGTCGGTCGGCATAGAGAACGCGGATGACCTCATAGACGACATCGACAATGCTATAGAGAAAAGCGAGGAATGAAAAATGAAATATTATGACTCAATGCATGACCTCATCGGAAATACGCCAATCGTAAAGCTCAATCACCTCGGACTGCCTGAGGGCGTCAATATATTCGCGAAGCTCGAGCTCATGAACCCGGGCGGCAGCGTCAAGGACCGTGTCGGCAAATCGATGGTCGAGGACGCGGAGAAGCGCGGTGTGCTGAAGAAGGGCGGCACCATCATAGAGGCGACGGCGGGCAACACGGGCCTCGGCATTGCGTTCGCGGCGCTCGGGCGCGGCTATCGCGTCATATTCTGCGTGCCGGAGAAGTTTTCACAGGAGAAGCAGATGCTCATGCGCGCGCTCGGCGCGGAAATCGTGCACACGTCGCTCGGGGGCGGCATGCTCGGCGCAGAGGCGAAGGCGAAGGAAATGCTCAAGGAGATACCGGGCTCGGTGATGCTCGGGCAGTTTCACAATCCCGCCAATCCGCAGGCGCACTACGAGACGACGGGGCCAGAGATTTACCGCGACCTCGACGGCAAAATCGACGCGTTCATCATGGGCGCGGGCACGGGCGGCACGTACAGCGGCACGATGCGCTACCTCAAAGAGCGCGACAAAAACATTCGCGGCATACTCGCTGACCCGATTGGCTCAACCATCGGCGGCGGTGAGCACGCGCCATACGAGATAGAGGGCATCGGCAACGACTTCATCGCCGACACGATGGACATGAGCCTCGTCGACGAAGTCATAAAAGTCAGCGATGACGAGGCATTCACCGCGAGCCGCGACCTCGCAAGACTCGAAGGCATATTCGCGGGCTCATCCTCCGGCGCGTCCCTCGCGGCCGCGCGCACGTACACCAAAAACGGTGGCAAAGGCAACATCGTCATTCTCCTCCCCGACCGTGGCGACAGATACTTGAGCAAGCATCTCTATGGGTGAGAGAAAATCAAATAGGGAAAAATAGGCAACAAAAAAACTGCTCCGTTGGGGGGCAGTTTTTTTGTTGGGATGCGAGGCGGAGAGGGTCGCGCATGTGGTCGCTTACATGTTTGCGGTTAAGTGAAATCAAAAATAAGCGGAGGAATATCCAAACAGGACATTTCTTCGCTTTTGTTATGGGGTTGCTTACTTATTGGAATAAATCACTATGCGTTCCCGTGCGTTGCGCAACGAGAGTCAGTATATCTTTCTGCACGCGATAGATGAACAGCCAATCCGGCTGAATATGGCATTCGCGGAAATCTTTTTGATCGCCAGTCAGCTGATGATCATGGTATTTCGGCGGCAGAACATGTTCCTTCACGAGCTCGTCCAACACATCTTTCAATTCTTGCAGCGGCCATCCACGTTTCTTGATGCGCTTGAAATCTTTTTTGAACTGGTGGGAATACTGGATTTTAAGCATTCAAGTCCTCCCACATTTCATCGACCGTGTCAAACGTGCGACTGAGGTTCTTGCCTGCAAGCGTGTCCTGCATCGCCTTGCGCGTTTCCTCGTTCGGCGTGCTGCCCGCGACGATTCCGAATGGAATCCTGCCTTGGTTCACCACCTGCCGGCAGAACATCGTGATGGCGGACGACATTGTCAGTCCCATGCTCTTGAACGTATCCTCAGCAGATTGCTTCAAATCTGCATCCATACGCACTTGTACGTTTGCTGTTGCCATGCAATCACCTCATTTTTCATTTATTGTACCTTCTTTTGCATGACAAATCAATCAAATTTTTGCGTCCGACTTTATTCTTCTACCACAAACTCATCCTATCATAAAATTTTCGCCGCGCATCAGATGTGGCACGAAATGCAGAATCAAAAAGCGAAGGAATATCCAAACAGGACATTTCCTTCGCTTTTTTGATTCTGTTGGTTATATTTTCATCAAGAGAACGCTGATTAGCTGATTGATTGAAGCAGGAGTATTTTCCCTCAGTACAAATCTTCGCGTCTGTCGGCGAAGACGTCGATTTTGCTTTTTATTGCCTCGCGCATGGCGAGGTCGAAGTCGGCGGAGATGATGGTCTCGTCGAGTTTTGATTCGTCCATGATTTTGCCCCACGGGTCGAGGAGCATGGAGTGACCCGCGAGCGGCACGCCCGTCGCGAATGTGCCGCTGCCGTTGGCCGCCGCGATGAATATCTCGTTTTCGATGGCACGCGCCTCGAGTAGTGTGCGCCAGTGGGCGAGTCGCTCCGTCGGCCACGCGGCCGGCACGAAAAGGACGGAGATGTCGCTTAGGGCGAGCTTTCGGATGAGCTCGGGGAACCTAAGGTCGTAGCAGATGATGACGCCGCATTTCGCGCCGTCGAGCGTGAATATCGAGAGGTGGTCGCCGCGCTTGAATGCTTTGCCCTCTTTCGCGGGCGAGAAGAGATGCGTCTTGTCGTAGTTCGCGATGAGCTCGCCTTTCCTGTTCATCACGAGGCATTCGTTTCTGATGTCGTGGCCTGTCTTTATGACGCACGAGCCGCCGACGATGTTGACGCTGTATTTCGCGGCGAGCGTCGAGAGTATCTCGCGCGTCGCGCTGCCGCCCTTGTCGGCGTAGTCATCGAGCGGCTTTGGGTAAAATCCGACGTCCCATAGCTCTGACAGGAGTATCACGTCGGGGCGGCTGTTTTCTCCGACGCCGCGCATGGCTTCCTCCATCATTCTTTTGAGTCTCGAATAATTGCGATTGCGGTCGCCGATCGTGACATGCATTTGAAGTATAGAAACGCGCATTGAATCACACCTCGTTGATAGTTGTTAATGTATTTCGTGAAATGATGATGCTTTATAGTGCACCAAAATTAGCAAGCTCTATGCCGCGCACTTTTATGGTGGCAAGGACGCGCGGCGATGTGATGGCGCGGAGCTCTTTTTCAAAGTCGTGGTCCCAGTCCGACGCTTTTTGAAGGACGCCATTGTCGGTGCCGGGGTGCACCATGACTTCTGTCGTGCCGCCGTCGAGATTTTCCGCCACGTAGAGCATGTAGTCTTCGCTGACGGCCTCGCCCGCGACGATGCCGCGAAAATGTTCGGGCGTTTTGATGTTGCGCCGTTTCGCGCGAAAGCGTGCCACCTCGGCGAGCATTAGGAGCCCCGTGCGGCCGATGAGCTGGCCGAGGCTGTGTGTCGTGCTGCCGAGCAGCACGGGCGCGCTCGGCACGCGCATGGCCGTGAGATGTGCGTCACGCGCGAGGTCGAGCACGGTGCCGAGTATGCCCGGCAGCACGTGCATGTGCTGATGGCTGTCGAAATGTGTGAGCGTGATGGCGCTCTGCGCCTTCCGTATCTGCGCCGCGAGCTCACGGCGGACGTCGTCGAGCGATATGGCACAGCGTAAATATTTCTTCATGAATGTGCCGTAGTCGTCCTCGAGCATGCCGTCCGCCTTCACGAGCGTCGGTATCTCGTCGGGCGGCAGCACGGGGCGGCCACGCACGAGCGTTAAGTGAATGCCGATGCCGAGCGCGCTGTGCTCGTGCGCTGTCCGTATGGCGTCGTCGAATGCGTCGCCGCCAGCCATGAGTGTCGTCGAGCGCAGAGCGCCGTGCTCGACGGCTTCGGCGACGGCGCGGTTCACGAGCACGTGCGAGCCAAAATCGTCAGCGTTTATGATGAGTCGTTTCAATCGTATTTCCCCTATAATATTTTAGGAAACAATGATTATTTCAGCAGTCGTTTTGACGAATTTTTTCCGTATATCTTCGTCGATGAGCACCACTGCGCTTCTTTGCGTCTTTCTGATATACGAAAAATCTCTCGTCAATGCTCATGCTTCGGTTAATCAGCGTTTCCTTTATTTTATTTTGTCAATGTCGATGTTGCCGCCGAGGCGCCACAGGCTGATATTCGTGATGCCGGCGCGCGACGCGGCTGTTATCCACGCGCGTATCGTCTCGTCGTCGGCGTACCAGCACTCTATGTCCTTGCCGTCATATTTCCCCGTGAAGTGAAGCACCGCGCTCTCGGGGTCGCGCTCCTCTTTTGTGCTCATGGCGTCACGCAGGGCGACGGCTTCCTTTTGCGTGATGTATTTCGCGCGGCCTTTTTTGAGGCCGAAAAGCCCGTAGTCTTCCCAGACACAGCCGCCGAGCGACAGCGCCACAGATTTTTTCCCGTCGGGCAGCGCCGCCATTTTCGCGATGGTCTTCTCGATGAATGGGCCGTCCGCCTTTGGCCCAGGGCCAGAGTGCGTGCCTTTGAGATTATAGAGCATCACGACGTACTCGGGGCCTTTCGCGAATCCCGCGTCAAACCGCGCTGATGGCTCGAGCACGATGCGGAGCTTCAGGTGATTTTTGATGGCCGCCGTTGAGAGGCGATACGTGAAGTCGAGGAACGATTTCGCCACGGCATCGTCACGCCAGACATTTTCGTAGTCGAGCTCGATGCCGCCGCATTTCATTTTCTGCGCGAGCGCAATCATCGAGGCTATTTCCGCGTCCATTGACGCGCCATTCTTGAAAATCGTGCTCAGCAGGGCGGTGTCCTTCGTTTTCGTGACGTCCTTGTCGATGACGTCGTTGACGAATGTGAGATACGTCGTCGCCTCGCTGTTTTTGTGCTTGTTGGATGTGGCGATGATGCTCTCGAGCTCTTTCGGCACGACGTGATGGCCGTTCGCGTCGTAGTAGACCTCGAACGCCGAGAGCCCCACGAGTTTATCATCGATGGACTTGTATTCCTTGAGGCCGTTTGGCGCATCCCAATACGTCACCCACGCTGAGAGCGCGACTTTGTCATGCGGCCCCGACGTGAGCGGCGCGCCCGACGCGCAGCCGATCGCCAAAATCGACGTGGCGGCGAGCAGGAGCGATGTCGCGATGTATTTGCGGATTTTTCTCAAATTATATCACCCTTGCGAGCATAGAATAAAGGAAACGCTGATTAATTGTTGAATGAGACAATCGGCGTTTCCTTAAACTATATCACAATCGTATTCATTTATCATTAGGGAAATGATAATTTATGTGGGCGTGTTCTTTAAATCCTGTAGAGGAAGACGTTGAGAATGCTCTCCCATACGTCGATGGCACGCTGCTTGTATTTCGGCCAGCCCTCAAGCTCCATCGAGAACAGCTTCGTGTCGTCCGTGGCGGAGCTGATGATGAGGTGGTCGAACACGCCGTCGTAGACGTCGTCGTTGAGGTTTCGCTGGCTCCACGCCTCGCCGCGCCAATCGGCGCAGAGCATGAACGCACCGCCAGTCGTGTCGTTGATCGCGAGGTCGCTCACGGCCTCGGCGTCGTCGACCGTCACGTTGATTTTGTCGCCGCTCATCGTCACGTGTATGACGTGGTCGGCGCGCCTGTGAAAGCTCTGCACGCTCTCGAATGGCTCGGCGCCGTCGCTGACCTTCGCCGCGGGCTCGGCCTTGCGCTTTTCCGCGCGGGCCATGTATTCTTTCGCGGCCTCGGGCGATGGGGCATAGCGCGCAAATGCTTGATTTTCCGTGACCTCGGCGTCGCGGCGCACTTCCTCGACGGACTTTATTTCTTCGCCGAGGATGACGGGGAGCTTTTCGCGGTATAGCTCGCGCGCCGCGCCATTCGCTTTTTCCTTTATTATGAGCTGATCGTTTATGAGGCTCACGGCCACATAGCGCGACAGGTCATCGTCCGCGCGCATGAATATCGTCTGCGCGCCGAACGCGTTGCCGAGCATTTCGACGCTGACGCTGATGTCTTTGTAGGCGTCGCTGTCGCTGCCGTTGAGCTTCGCGAGCGCGAGGCTCTCCGGGTCCGTCGTGAGCGTGAGACATTCTTTGTCTATCTCGGCGGCTCCGCTCATGAGCGTCCAGTCGTCCCAGCGGCGCTTGTCGCCTTTTTCAAACGTGATGGGCTGATTGATGTCGTGCTTTATGCGCATCAATAGATGATTGACAGGCCAATACGGCTGCGGCTGCATGCGCGTGAGGTCGTAGATGCTCGATTCCTCGTTGTTGAATGAGTAGCCTTCGCGGTTGAAATTCATTGCGAACAGCTCGCGTATCCACTTTTCGTTTATCTCGCTCGTGTCATTCGTGTTGCCGAATTTGCCAGTGTTCGCATGCATGAGCACGTGCGCGGACGGCACATAGCCGATGCTCTCGTCGTAGAGGTCGCGCAGACGCTCGTAGTCGTAGTCTAGGCGTGCCTTCATGTGGCGATAGCTCTCGCGCGGCACGCCGTGCTCGTCGCGCAGATAATCCATGAGGTAGTGGTTGTAGCGGCGGCCGAGGTATGGGCGCACCATCGCAAATCTGAGCGGGTCAATTTCACCGATGTAGTTATCGTAACGGTCGAATACGTTTATGTATTCGAGGCGATAGCCGTTCGTGCCCATTTCCCAATAACTAGTGTCAAGGAGCTCGCGCAGTTCTTTCGGCTGGAGAAATTTCGGGTTGTCCACGCCGAAATTCTCGGGGTACGTCATCATCGTGGCCTTGTAGTTGAGCTGTTCGAGTATCTTCTGCGCAAATATGCCCGTGTCGCGGCGGCCATCCTCGAACATCAGATAAAGTGCGCGCTTTGGCAGCGGCTTGCCCTCCGTGTAGTATTTTTCAATATCCTGTTGAGTTATCGTAACGTAGCCTTGATTTTTGAGCGCATCAAGATGCTCATATAGTCTGTCGCGGCCAATGAGCGTCGATGTGTCGCCGATGCGGTCCACGCCGAAATACGATATGGCGATGAAGCCCGTGTCAGTCGATGTGGAGGCTGCGTCATCGGGGAATGGCTCATAGTCTGTGAGCGTGAAGAATGCGTTGATGATGATGAAGACGAGACAACCGAGCACGCAGAACTCGAACAGCGTGCGTATGACTTTGTGGTGCTTCTTTTTGCGTGTGAAATCATCGTCGCCGAGCGCCGCGACTTTTTCTTGTAAATCTTTCGGGTCTTCGGAGAGCGGTATCTCGCTGTGCGCGTGCTCATCGACTTTCGTGCTCGGCGGTGGCTCGGGATTGAATGCAGACTGTTCAGCGTCGGTGTTATGCTCAGTCGTTGTGTCCGATTGTTCTTGCTCGGCGTGAGTTTCAGCGGCTGCACTTGTTTGCTCACTCTCGACGTGAGTTTCAGCGGTTACATCTGATTTTTTATTCTCATCATGATGCTCGGGTTTTTCGCTCGCATCTTTGTCATCGTCGCGCACGGGCGGATTAATAGCCGTGCTTTTTTCTTCAATGGAAGCGTTTACAACAACGTCATGCTTTATTTCTTCTGCGAGCGGTTTAACGCTGTTGTCAGTTTCCTTAGATTCATTGTCTTGTGTCGCCGTCATAGGTGCGTTCTCAGCGGCAGGCTCTTGCGCTTCTGCCGCCGTTTCATTTTCCTGTGCAACGTCCTGCTCTGGGCGTGTTTCCGTCAGTGATGCCTCGATTTCGTTGCGTTCTGCGCGCGATTCTTCCAGTGGCGCCTCGACTTCGCCCTGCTCAGCTTGCGCGCTTGCTTCCGCTTCGTCGCTCTTAGCCATGCCAGCCGCGCGCTCTTTTATTTCGTTTTCTTTCGCGGCGAGCTTCTTTTCTTCTTCTTCGAGCTCTATTTCACGCAGGCGCAGAGCGCGCTCGCGCAGTTCGAGCTCCTTGAGTTTCAGCGCTTCTTCCTTGGCCTTCACAGCGCTTTCGAGCTTTTCGAGTTCTGTCTCTGTCATCACGCGCTCGCCCCCTTGTTAGCTTGGGATGCGTTGCGCATTTTCTTTTTTTGCTCTTTTTCGGCGGCTTTCGCCTTCCGCTTTTCCATTTCGGCGATGTCGGCAGGCGTCAACCGCGTGCCCCATGTCGATTTCCAGAACGTGAACCAGGCGACAGGCATCTGCCAGAGCAGCACGGCCTCATAGTACAGGCAGAACCATACGCCGTAGAGCCACGTAGTCGAGCGGCGCATGAAAAGCTGTGCCATGCTCATGAGGAACGACATCAGAAGAATGCCGATAATGAATGTTGTAGGAAATACACGGTGCATTATCGGAACATAAACGAGATTATAAAGCACGATGATAGGCGCGGCGATTGGCACGACGAGACCCATGTAGAAGCCGAGCGACATGAACGGCTCCTTTTTCCACATGTAGCCGGCGCCGATGATGGACTCGCGGAGCCATGAGCGTTTCCATCGCATCTGCTGGCGCAGGAACATCTTGTACGTGTTCGGCACGATTGTCATGCATATCGCGGAGTCTTGGTACGTCGTCCTGTTGTGGCGCAAGATGAAATTCGTCATGGAGCGGTCGTCGCCGAACGTGGCCTTCTGCCCGAGGAAACGCTGGTTGAGCCACTGCGGCGAATATTTCAGCACGAGATCTTTGCGGTAGCAGGAGAGTGGGCCGCTCAGGCACGTCGCGGCGTCGAATACGCCCTCGGCGGCTTTCATGATGCGGAACGCGATGTAGTAGCGCACGGACTGCATCTTTGTCAGCGTGTTCGTGTACGTGTTGGCGACGTCGGTGCGCCCCGACACGCCGCCCATTTCTTTGTCCTTGAATGGTTGGACGATGTTCCTCACGGCAAATGGGTCGAGGAAGCTGTCGGAGTCGACGAACACGAGCAGTTCATGTTTCGCGAGCCTTGCGCCGACGGCCATAGCGTCGCGCTTGCCCATGTTGCGCGGCTGGCGATAGTACGACAGGCGCTCGGCGACGTGGTACGATTGACCGCCTGCGTCGGCGGCCTTGAGTTTTTCGATGATTTCCTTTATTTTTTCGAGCGAGTGGTCATTCGAGCAATCGTCCACGACGATGACCTGCAATTTGTCGACAGGGTAGTCTTGATTCATGCAGCTTCTGATTGTTCGCTGTATCCAGTTCTCTTCATTAAAACATGGAATAATTATCGTAACACCTGGCGTAAAGTCGGGGTCAATGGGAACGGGGCGATAAAATGTCGCGAAGACATAGCGCGTCAAAAGGAACGTCGCGGCGATGATGCTGTAGAGGTAGAGCCAACGATTGAATTTGAAATAGATGACGGACTCGGCGCGCATGAGCACAATGACGAACGTGATAATCGCGAGGAAAAACGCCGCGACGGCGAGCATGTAGCTTTGGCGTTTCTTCTGCACGTACTCAGCGAGCGAGCGGTCGAACTGCATGCCGGCACAGACCTCGGCGTCTTTCCCCTCGCCACGATGAAAGAGTCTCACGGAGTGGGCGGGGAGTTTGTCGACGCTCATCTCATAGCCTTCGGGCATGGAGCCCGCGGTGATCTCGAATTTCAGTATGACTTGCTTTTCTTTGTTCACGGCCTCAGCGTCTGCGGCGTTCTCAAATTTTATGAGCATGCCCGTCGTCGATATGTCGATGGCTTTCGCCTTCACGCGTTTAGCACCGAACTTCACCGTGACGTCGTAGTCGACAAGGAAACGCTGCCCTTTTTTGTTGTCGGCCTCGTATGCGGCATAGCTGAATTCAGCGTCGTTTCTCGAGGCTTTTGGGTCAACTGCCATGCGCCTGTCTTGATTTGAGCGGACGCCCGACGCGTCGGGTACAAAAGAAAGGAGACGACGATCAGGCTTTTGCTCGTAGAGTATATCTTTGACTTCAGCCATGATTGTCACATCTCCTTTCAAAAATTTTATTGTACAACTATGTTATTGTTATTATTTCCTGTTGGTGTCACTGTAGCCGCACCCGCTGGCACATAGCGAATTTTGCGGAACTGCTGGACGGACACCACGGCGACTTGCTTGCTGTCGAGCGCAGTCAGCAGCCAATCGAGTTCGTCGGCAAGGTCTGGCTTTTCTTCGCGTGGCGCTTTTTCGTAGTCGTCCTTTATCGTCGGTTTCTTGTCGAATGCCGGCTCTTTTATTTCCTCATTTTGCGGTGCGTAGGCCAGTGGCTCGACGGGGTGGCCGATGGGGATGGCGATGATGGAGCCGTTGGGGATAGTTGCGGCGTATCGATTGGCCTCGTAGACGGAGTGGATGTTCCCAGGCTGAAATCTCACACTTTCCTTCACGGCAAACGGTATGCCCGCCGCGCGCGTGACGCGCAGTATGTCATCGCCAAATATCGTGAGCGGCGCGCGAAAGACCTTCGGCGAGAACGATGTCTCCATCGTCACGATTTTTTGCGTGCGGCAGAGCTCGCGCATGAGGCTGCCTTTGTCGACCGTCTCCGCATGGGCGAGCCCAGTGAACGTGTAGTTGCCGACCTCTTGGTTGGCCTTGCGTATCGCGAGCAACGTCTCTGGTTGATCCGCCGCATTCTCGCCCTCGACGAAGAATGTCGCTTCCGCGTTGTGCTTTTTGAGCACGTCGAGCAGCCTCAGCGTCAGCGGCCTGTCGGGCAGCCCATCGAATACGATGGCGACTCTTTTCGTGCCGTCCGTGAGCGTCGTGATGACCTCGGACGGCTCGGGCGGAGGCGTGCTGTTCAGTTTTTCCATTGCGGCCGCTGTCTCCTCCTCAGCCTTGTAGCTCTCCGAGAGATCCGTCACGCCGGGGATGGTCTTGCCGATGTTCGCCTGATCCATGAGGCGGCCGCGTATGTAGATGCCGCCGCCGATGATGATGGCGAGCACGAGCACGACGATGACAGCGATTTTTTTGTAGCTCATTTATTGTACCTTTAGAAAAATATATATTTTTATAGAATTTGTATTTGATTTTGTTGACTGTTGCATAGGCCGAATGACCCTCTCCGCCTCGCATTCGCTCGGCACCTCCCCCAGCGGGGGAGGCTAGCTTTACAGATTCTGAGATTATCTCAATCAGCTAGATAATCGTATTATGAAAGCGTAAGGCACTTCATTCTTTTCTTAAGCTTTTAGCTTCAGGCTCTCATTCTTCGCCTCCCACTTTGGGGGAGGTGCCCCGTAGGGGCGGAGAGGGTCCTCAAAAGCCCATGTATTACTGTTACAAACTCCAATAAATATATCCTGCCGATTCTGCTGCGCGGCGGTCGTACATGCTTTTGACATCAATCAAGGCGGCGCGGTTATTCTTTCTCGCGCGCTCGCTGAAAAGTTTTGCAATATCATTTTCGCGGAGCTCGCGGAACGCCCTGTGCGCGACGAGGAAAACGAGGCAGTCAGCGTCATGCACGTCGCTCATCGGCACGAGCGGGAAGCCGTACGCTGAGAGAAATTCATCGGGATCAGCCGTCGGGTCGACCGCTATGGGCTCTATGCCAAAGCCCTCTAATGCCTTATACACGTCGACGGCGCGCGAGTTTCTGATGTCGGGCGTGTCCTCTTTGAACGTCATGCCGAGCAGATAAATTTTCGCCTTCGAGACATCGATTTTCGCGCGGATGAGCGTCTTGATTGTCTCGTTCGCGACGAATTCCGACATGAAGTTATTGACGCGGCGCCCCGCCGATATGATTTGCGAGTGATAGCCGAGCATTTCCGCCTCATATATGAAATAGTACGGGTCAACGCCGATGCAGTGACCGCCGACGAGGCCCGGGCGGAAACCGAGCGCATTCCATTTCGTGTTCATGGCCTTGAGGACGTCGTTTGTGTCGATGTTCATGCGATGGAAAACGACGGCGAGCTCGTTCATGAACGCGATGTTGATGTCGCGCTGCGCATTCTCGACGAGCTTGGCCGCCTCGGCGACACGGATGCTCGGCGCGCGATACGTCTTGTAGATGACGGTGTCGTAGACGTCGGCGATGTCCGCGAGCGCGTCATCGTCCATGCCCGACACGATTTTGACGATGTTCTTGAGGCGGTGCACCTTGTCGCCGGGGTTGATGCGCTCGGGCGAGTAGCCGACTTTGAAATCCGTGCCGCATTTGAGGCCACTTTTCTCCTCGAGGATGGGCACGCAGATTTCCTCAGTAACACCGGGGTAGACGGTGGACTCGTAGACGACGATGCTGCCGCGCTTCAGGTGCTCGCCCGCCGTGGCTGTCGCGCCGATGACGGGGCCGAGGTCGGGCGTCTTGTCGTCCTTTATCGGCGTCGGCACCGCGATGATGACGAACCGCGCCTCCTCGAGGCGCCGCGCGTCGTCCGTGAACTTAATCGGCGCGTCCTTCAAAGCCTCGTCGCCGAGCTCGTCCGTCGGGTCGTGACCCTCAAGGTATTCTGCGATTTTATGACTGTTGTTGTCGTAGCCGATGCAGTCGAATTTCTCGGCAAATGCCGCGGCGAGCGGGAGTCCCACGTAGCCGAGCCCGACGACGGCGAGCTTCACTTTTTTCTCCTTGAGATTTTTTAGCATGTTCATGATGCGTTGCCTCTTTTATTATGGAAATGCGGATTATTTTCATCAATGCGCTAAATTAATCGGCGTTTCTTTGAGGAACTGCCGATTAATCGAAGTGATAATCCATGTTTCCTTACGGTTCGTGATATGTGCTGAAGAAATACGTGAGCGCGCCCCATATCGTGCTGCTCCGCTTGTCGGTCCAGAGGTCGGTGATGTTGTAGTACTCGAGACTGAAAACGAGGTCCGGCTTTATCGTGTACTCATAGCCGAGGCCGAAGCCTTTGAATCCGCCGCGTGTCGGCATGCCGTACGGCGTCGCGTCGAAATTCATGTAGTCGGCCATGCCGTTCATCGTGTGCTGCACGTACGTCGAGCTCGGCTGGCGGTAGTATTTGAGCCAATACGACGACGAGCCGGGGCGCCACGTGTTGTGCATGCCGTGCGCGATGGTCGCGACGAAGCCGTTGCCGCTCTTTGCGGCGCTGTCGTGGCCTCTGAGGAACATGAGTCCGAGGTCGAAATCGCCGATAGGCTTCCTGTAGTTCAGCATCCATATATTTCTCGATGTGTTGTGGAGCGGGCTGAAATGGAAATAGCCGATGTCGTAGCCGCCGCGCTCGTTGTCGTACGACGCGACGAGGTTCCAGACGTGGTGGGCGTTGTCGATTTTGCCGAGCTCGAACTGGTAGCGCACGGGACTGCCCGTCCACATTCTGACGCCGCGAAATGCGGAGTCATATATATTGCCCTCGGCCATCATGGAGCCAAATCGTCCTACGTCCATGCCGACGGCGCCGACATTGCCCTCGAGGTAGTAGCGGTCGAGAATGACATCCCCGTCATCACTGCCGCCATCGCCGTCTATTGTCTTCGACCACTCGACCATGCCTTTTGCGTGCCAGTTGCCGTCGATGTTGTAGTCCGGATAGAGGCGCACGCGAGCCCTCGCGCGGTTGTCGTCTATGCCCTCTTCGCCGTTATGGACGCCGTCGTCGAGGCGCACTTCGCCGTCGAGCTTAAATCTCGGGTCCATCGACGGCTTTATCGGGAGATTCGTCGCGGCGATGCTGCGCGCGTTCTCGTCATCGAGATAGCCAATGTTTTCGAGCTCCGTGATGTACTCCGCGCGGAGCCGCGCCGCCGCATCGAGCGACTCGTTGCTCGGGACGTATGTGCTGCTCGTGTCATACTCCGATGTGCCAGACGCGCTCGTCGATGTGCTGCGCGCGTGCGTGTTGCCGCCGTAGCCGTCATAGCCGCCATAGGCTCTTGCGCCGCCGACCGTCGGGGCGTCGCCCGCTATTTGCGAGAGCAGCATCGCCTGATGCTCCTTCAGCCTGTTGAGCATCGCCTCACGGCGAATCACATTCGATTTTGCCTGAGCGTAGTCCCTTGCCGCTTTTTCGAGCGCGGCCATGTCGCTGTCAGATTTTTTCTTCAGCGGCTCCATGACCTCGAGTCTGTTCTGCCCGTTTATCGATTCGCGCACGAGCGCCTCAGTGCTGCTTTGTGAGCGCCTCTTCGCGTCCTCGATTTGCTCATTGGCGTAGTCGAGTTGCTGCTTCGCGAATTTCAGCTGCGTCTCGTCCATCGTGATGAGGCATGTGACGCGCGCGTATTCATCGACGATGGTTGACGACTTGCTGCTCTCGAGCTGCGGCAGGCCCGACGCTATGAGACGCGCTATTTGGGCTCTGTCGAGCTCATATATGTTGTCGGGGACCGTGAGATAGCCGTTGGCGGCGAGCTCATCGATGGCGTCGTACGTCCACATCGGCACATCGCCCGACGATGTGGCTGCCGCCGCATGGGCGATAGTTGGCGCGTAAAATGTGTATGCCGCAACAGGCATAAAAGGCGCAGTGAGGATTGCGGCGGCCATGACGGCACGCCGCTTAAGGCTCGAATGATGAATGTTCATGCTCACAATATCGCCCCTTGACGTTTAGTTCAAATTCTAAAATAGCAGAGTTTCTATAAATTTATCTCAATATTTTCTGTTGCATTCCCAGTTCCACGCGTCGCGCAGAATCGTTTTGACATCGCTGTGCTTCGGCGTCCAGCCGAGGAGTTCCTTCGCTTTTTTGTTTGAGGCGATGAGCTCTGCAGGGTCGCCCGCGCGGCGCGGCGCCACGTCGTACGGCACATTTTCGCCCGTCACGAGCTCTGCCTCTTTTATGAGCTCGAGCACGCTCATGCCGTCACTCGAGCCGAGGTTGAATGCCTCGCTCTTGTCGTGCTCCATGATGTATTTGAGGCCGAGATAGTGCGCCTCGGCGAGATCATCGACGTGGATATAGTCTCTGATGCAGCTGCCGTCGCGCGTGTCGTAGTCCGTGCCGAATACCTTCATCGGCTTTTTCGTGCGCGTGGCGCGCAGCACGAGCGGTATGAGGTGGCTCTCGGGGCTATGCGCCTCGCCGATGAGCGCGTCCTCTGAGTCGCCCGCCGCATTGAAATAGCGTAGCGGGCACGAGCATAGGCCGTAAGCCCTGCCGTAGTCCGCGAGCATCATCTCGCCGATGAGCTTCGTCTTGCCGTACGGATTTATCGGATTTTTCGCGTGCTCCTCATCGATGGGCACGTAGCTTGGCTCACCGAATATCGCGGCCGACGACGAGAACACGAAATACTTCACACCGTGACGCACAGCCGCATCGAGCAGCGTCTTCATCTTCATGACGTTGTTCTCGTAATATTTTGCGGGGTCGGTGACAGACTCTCCGACGCTGATGAAGCCCGCGAAATCGATGATGGCGTCGCATTTCTCCGACGCGAGCAGCATGTCGAGCAGTTTCTCGTCGCCAATGTCGCCCTTCACAAGCGTGCCCCACTTCACGGCCTCGGCGTGGCCGTTCGAGAGATTGTCGAGCACGATGGTATCCGCGCCCATTTTCGCGAAATATCTATTCGTGTGGCTGCCGATATACCCAGCGCCACCCGTGATGAGTACCTTCATTTTCTTTCCCCCATTAATAATGAGTTAATTTATTATATCACGTATGCGGCTATAACACCATGAGAAAAGCCAATAGATAAAAAACCATGAAGAAAGTCCCATGCAAAAACTTTGTTCGGCTGTTGAAATTGTATGGAAGCAAATTTTAAATTGAAAATAAAATGGTGAGCTAATCATCACGCGATTGCGTGGCGCGACGGAAAAATTATTTTCTTTTCAATTACAGAAATTTGCTCTATGATATACTAGTACTATCATAATCGTGATACATGGGGGTGAGTGTTTGAAGGCGAAGGAAATTGATATGCTGCATGGGTCGCTCTGGGACAAGATATTGATTTTCGCTTTCCCGCTCGCCCTCACGGTGTTTTTCCAGCAGCTTTACAATACAGCGGACACGGCCATCGTCGGGCGGTTCGTCTCGTCGAGCGCGATGGCGGCCGTCGGCACGAATGTCCCCATCGTCGCGATATGCGTCAATCTTTTTTTCGGCGTGTCGCTCGGCGCGAATGTCATGATTGCGCGCTACATCGGCAGCGGTGATGAGAATAAGGCGCGCCAATCTGTGCACTCAGCCGTGCTGCTCGCGCTCATGGTCGGATGTTCGCTGCTCGTCATCGGTCAGCTCGCCTCGGGCTGGATTATGTCCGTGCTCGACGTGCCCGACGAGATTCGCATAATGGCGGAGACGTATCTCCGCGTCTACCTCATCGGCATGCCGATGCTCGCGCTGTATAATGTCGAGTCCGCGATATTCAGGAGCCGCGGCGACACATCGACGCCGCTCATGGCGCTGTTCGTCGCGAGCGCGCTGAACTGCGTGCTCGACTTCGTCGCGGCGGGCGTGATGGGCTTTGGCATAGCGGGTGTCGCAATGGCAACGGTCATCGCTCAGTCTGTCTCAGCTATCATTCTTTTCGTCGCGCTTCGTAGGACGAGCGGCGTCGTGAGGCTTTCGATGCACGAGCTTCATTTCAATGTCACGCGCGTCGGTGAAATCCTCGAGGTCGGCATCCCTGCCGCGATACAGGCCGTCGTGTTCTCACTGTCGAACGTCGTCATTCAGTCGGCCATCAACAGCCTCGGCACGGACGTCATGGCCGCATCGAGCGCGGCGTTTACGCTCGAAATCAACATATATTGCATCATCGCGTCGTTCTCGCAGGCGGCGACGACATTTGTGAGCCAGAACTACGGCGCGGGCAATATGAGCCGCTGTCGCCGTGCGACGGTGCTGAGCTTTTTCATCGGCAATGGCATCATGCTCATGGCATCGGCGTTTGTCTACATTTTCGGCGAGTCGCTCATGAGCCTGTTCGACAGCGACCCAGAGGTCATTCGCCTCGGCATGATTCGCATTTTCTACGTCGTGTGCTTCGAGTCGCTGAACGGCGTCATGGACATCCTGTCGGGCGCGCTCAGGGGCTACGGCTATTCACTGCCGCCGGCACTCCTCGCGCTCATCGGTATCTGCGGCGTGAGGCTCGCGTGGGTCTGGCTCGTTTTCCCGTTCCGCCGCGCGTTCGACACGCTCATGATGTGCTACCCGATAAGCTGGGCCGTGGCCTGCGTGCTCATCGCCATCGCCTACGTTCATTACACGAAGAAAATAAAGCCTATGCGTGTGCTCAATTAGAGAAACGCAGTGATTCATCGCTCGTCTTGACGGATTTTTCCCGCCTAGTGTCGTCGATGCTCATCAGCGAAGCATCACTTCGTTTCTTCATATCTTATTGATATGCGAAAAATCTCTCGTCAATATTCATGCTGCAATTAATCAGCATTTTCTGAAATAACATCCGAAAGGAGCAAGTGAAATGTCCGTTCATGTCATCAACGAGGCCAGGCGCTGCCTGCAATGCAAAAAGCCGCTCTGCCGCATCGAGGGCTGTCCCGCACAGACGAATATCCCCGAGATGATTCACCTTTTTCTCACGGGCAGAATCAATGAGGCGGGCGCAATGCTTTTCGAGAATAATCCGATGAGCGTCGTCTGCTCGCTCGTCTGCGACCACGAGGCGCAGTGCGAGGGCCACTGCATACAGGGAAGGCGCGGCGCGCCCGTGCAGATTTCGTCGATTGAGTCATACATATCGGACACGTATCTTGACAAGGCGCATCTCACCATCGACCTGCCGCGCGGCAAGCGTGTCGCCGTCGTTGGCTCCGGGCCTGCGGGTCTCACCGTCGCCGTGAAGCTCCGTCAGCGCGGCTACGATGTGACGATATTCGAGCGCATGAGCTATATCGGCGGCATGATGCGCTACGGCATACCGGATTTTCGTCTGCCGAAGAGCATACTCGACCGCTACGTCAAAAAGCTCGTCATGCTCGGCATCCACATAAGGCCGAACACGACGATAGGCGGCGCTTTGACGCTCGACACGTTGCTCTCTGACGGCTACGAAGCCATATTCGTCGGCACGGGCGTCTGGCGTCCGCGTCGCCTCGGCATACACGGCGAGAGCCTCGGCAACTGCCTTTTTGCCGTCGATTATCTCAAAAGCCCCGACTCCTGCCACCTCGGCGAGCGCGTCGCCGTCATCGGCGCCGGTAACTCCGCGATGGACGTCGCGCGCACGGCGATACGGCGCGGAAGTCGTTTCGTCACGGTGTATTGCAGAGATCCGAAAGTCACGGCGAGCCAGCGCGAATTTGAGTACGCCGAGGCGGACGGCGTCGATTTCGTCTACAATCAAGAAGTGGACGAGATCAGCCCGCAGGGACCGATGCTCAGAGAAGTGCACAGGGCGGAGGACGGCACGGCGGCGAGCATAGACGAGCCAAAGCTCCACCGCGCTGACAGCACCATCATCGCCGTGAGCCAAGTCGCGAAAGACAAAATCTATCGCGGCACCACAGGCATAGCCGTCAACAAAAACGGTCTGCTTGAAGTCAACGCAGACGGATCCACCACGCGCGAAGGCATATTCGCGGGCGGCGATGTCGTCCTCGGCGCCAAAAACGTCATCCAAGCCGTCAAAAACGCCAAACACGTCGCCGACTCCATCGACAGGTATTTGATGGACAAGGATAGAGATTGAGGGCATACGCGCAACTCACGTGTAAGGAATGTAATTGTTTCATTTTAAGCTATAGAGCTTAAAATGAGAGCGTCGTTAAGACATGGTTGCAGGAACTTACAGAATAATGAGCAGGTTGTGGAGGGTTACTCTGGCTTCCTATACCTGGACAAGGCTGGACTTCCACTTGTGGCCATGCACTGGCAGCACCGGATGAATCATATGGTAAAACGGTACAATGATATATATAAGGAGCAGATGCCAAACATCACACCGCATGTATGCAGGCATACATATTGCAGCAACATGGCCAAATCGGGAATGAACCCAAAGACTCTGCAGTATCTCATGGGGCATTCGGATATAGGCATCACCTTGAACACCTATACCCACCTGGGATTACAGGATGCAAAAGATGAGATGGAACGATTGAAGGATGCTCAGAAGGAATTGGATAAGGACAAAGTTAAAGAACTTCCAGCTACCAAAACAAAGTTCAGAATTGTATAAGGAAAAAATACTCAAC
>OMWN01000003.1 GCA_900314765.1 uncultured Selenomonadales bacterium
ATTTTTGTGAGGGTATGTTTTGGCATGACGCGGGCAACATTGAAAGTCTGGCTCAAATTTGGTGCTTATTGAACTTACACTAAATAAACAAATAGTCAATTTTGAAATTACCACATGACTTATTCTAGTTGTGTGGTAATTTTTATGCTCTCTTAATGAAAACAGTGCTATAATAATGAAAGATAAATAAAATTTTTATTTGTCCAAAATAATCGCGTTCATCACGTAAGACAAAAGAGGTAGATTTTGATGTTTAAAAAAGCCGCGATTAAGAAACTGGTCAACAAATGGAAAAAAGGCAGCTTCGGCGTTGTCTTCTGGGATGGGGATGAGTATGATGTCGGCGAGGAAAAGCCGCGCTTAAAAATCATTTTCCATCGAGAACCGCAGATCACCGACATAAAGTCGGACGTCGTCATGACGTTCGGCGAGGCGTACATGCACGGCGTCATCGATTTCGAGGGCTCATTCGCCGACGTCATCGGGACGATGTTCGAGAATACGGAGGCCGAGGACGATGCGAAGTTTGACTCACTCAGGAAGCATTTCCACTTCGATGAGATACTGAAGGAGTATCGCGCCGAGGACCGCGCGAAGGAGCGTGAGAACATTCACGAGCACTACGATCTCGGCAACGATTTCTTCTCGCAGTGGCTCGACCCGACGATGTGCTACTCGTGCGCGTATTTCGAGCACCCGACGGACACGCTGCAGCAGGCGCAGGAGCAGAAAATCATGCACACGCTGAGAAAGCTTGAGCTGCATGAGGGCGAGAGCCTGCTCGACATCGGCTGTGGCTGGGGCTGGCTCATCGTCAAGGCCGCGGAGAAATATCGCGTGCATGCGACGGGCATCACGCTCAGCGAGGAGCAGTACGAGGGCGCGAAAAAGCTCATACACGAGCACGGCGTCGATGGACTCGCTGATGTGCAGCTCATGAACTACATGGACATGGACGAGACAAAGTGGAAATTTGACAAAGCCGTGAGCATCGGCATGCTTGAGCACGTCGGCGAGAAATATTTGCCGCTGTATCTCGCTAAGGTGCATCGCCTGCTTAAAGACAACGGACTGTTCCTGCTCCACTCCATCATGAAGGAGAAGGAGAGCACGACAAACTCGTGGATGACGGAGTACATTTTCCCGGGCGGGTATCTGCCCGTCGAGTCGAAAATGATGGCGCTCTATCCGGAGTTCGATTTTCACGTCGTGCACATGGAGAGCCTGCGCCGTCACTATGCCATGACGCTTCATCATTGGTATGAGAACTTTAAGAAGTGCGAGAGCGACGTGACGAAGGAGTACGGCGAGGAATTCGTCCGCATGTGGGGACTGTATCTACAGGGTTGCGAGGCCGCGTTCGAGACGGGACACATCGACGTGTTCCAGACGCTTCTGACGAAGGGCATCAACAACGACATCGCCATGACAGGCGACCATATCTATGAGCGGTAAGAGTGAATATATTTGATACTAAAAAACCTCAGCGTGAATTTTTGCGCTGAGGTTTTTGCGTGCGTATGAAATTATTTTTCTGCTTGCGATTTTATTTCCTCGACGAGTTTTTTATAGAGGCGATAGGCCGATATGGCGTCGTCCGTCGCGCGGTGGCTGTCCTCTATTTCTATGCCGTAGTGCGCGAGGAGCGCCGTGAGACCAAATTTTTTGATTTCGGGCTCTTTCCCGTCGAAGATGCGATGTGCGATTTTCTCCGTGTCGATGTATCGCGGCAGGAAATTTTTGATGCCCTTTATGCGCGCGCGTCTGATGGCGAGATTGATGCGGACGATGTCGTTGTCGCCAATCGAGTGGCCGAGCACGGGCGCATTGCCGACGAACATGATGAAGCGCGGCATGACTTTGTCGATGGTGTCTTTGCCTGCGAGGTCCTGCATCGTGATGCCCGTCATCTGCGTGACGTATTTGTTGAGCCGCGTGCGCGGGTGGACGAGCTCATGAAAATAAGCAAGAGGCGCGCTGTCATCATCGAGATTGATGCGCACGGCGCCAATCTCGATGATGTCGTCCTCGACGTAGCCTGCACATTCGAGGTCAAACGCGACGACTTCGTGTAGTCCTTTCGGCAGCGCGCCGTTTTCGCCAATCATGATTTCGCGCGCTATGACGAGCTCGCGCAGCTTGCGCCGCGCCTCTTGTCGTCTGAGCTTTGCGCGCAGCTGCGCGAGCTTTTTGTCGTCAGCCAGCGGCATGTTTTTTTTCGATGACGTTAAATTTTTTTTGCTTTCGGTGCCATTATTTTTTTGCTTGTTCTGCGCTTCGTGTGGTGTTTGTTTTCCTTGTTCTTTTATGTCGGTTGCCATTAATTTCCGTCTACTTTCATTTTATTTTGTAGTCAGCTCATATCAGTATATCACAAAATTTAAGGCTGCCACCATTTTTATGATGACAGCCTTTCGTTTTCGCAGTTTTATTTTTCGTTTTCATTTTTTCATGACGAGCAGGACGCCTGCCGCGACGAGAGCCGAGCCAACCCAGAAATATATTGTCACGGGCTCGCCGAGGAAAAGCCAACCGAGCAGCGTGCCGACTATGGGCTGAAAGAAGAAAAAGATGCCGCTGACGCTCGCGTCCATCTCTTTGAGTCCCATGTTCCAGAAGATGAAGCCACCCGCCGTCGAGACGATGCCGAGATAGAGCACGGCGAGCCACACGGGAGCCGACGCGAGGCTCGATTTGTCGACGCCGCTCAGCCAATACGTCGTGCACGGCGCGAGCAGCACGAGCGCGATGAGCACGCCGTAGAACGTGATGGTGATGGACGAGTACTGCGGGATTTTTTTGAGAAGCACGCTCATGAGTCCCCACGTGAGTGCCGCAACGGTGAGCGATACGCCGCCGAGCATGCTGTTCATCTCGATGTCGGACGGACCCGCGACGATGATGAGCACGCCGATGGTCGCGAATACGACGGAGAGCATGCGCGCCACGGTGAGCTTTTCGCGGAGAATGAGCCGCGCGAATATGACCATGAATGCGGGCGTCGCCGCCGTGATGATGGAGCCCATCTGCGCCGACGTGAGCATCGTGCCCGTCTCCTGCGTCACGATGCTGATGGTCTGCCCGATGAGGCCGACGAGGAAAACTGTCAGCCAATCATTTTTGTCGATGTGCCACGAGACGTGCTTTGCCTCGCCGAACGCGAACAGCGCGAATATCGCCGTCAAGTACCGCATGAACACGAGCGGTATCGGCGGAATGACAGGCACGGCGATGCGCACCATCACGAACATGGCGCCCCATATCGAGGCCGCGAGCGAGAGATAAAGCGCGCCGCGCAACGTCGATGGGCTACCGCTCGACAGTCGATTTTTTTGACTGCCGCGATTAATTTTTCGTGTGGGGATTTCCGTATTAATCACCTGAATCGCTGAAAATTATAATGCTCTGTTTTGGGAAACGGTGATTGAAACAGAATAATAAACAATCATCAATGCGCCGTCAGATTTCTGTGATGATGAATTTTCCTTTGCCGCGCATGCGGTATCGCCCTGCATCGGCTGGAATGAACAGCGAGTCACCCTTCCTCAGATGTCCTTCGCCGCCCTCAAAATCCATGTCGACGGCTCCATCCACCACGAGGAGCGATTGGAATGATTTGTCCGACGCGTGCAGCCGACAGCAGCCATGCAGATTGATGATGGTCGAGGTGAAAATGCTCGTCGAGGCAAGCACCTTCGTCTCATAATCAAGAAAAATCGTCGTCTTCGGCGGCGCGCTGGGCGTCGCCATTGGCGCGAGATTAATGGCGTCCATTGCCCTTTCGAGGCTCACGCCGTTCTCATCGTCATGCGTCTCGCCGTGCGCGAATCCCGCGAGGCCGTATGTCGTGTCCGCGCTTTCGCTGATTTCCGCGAGCGTCACGCCAGCGCCGACGGCATGAATGGTGCCCGGCTCTATCAGTATGATGTCGCCGGGGCGCACCGTCACACGCTGGAGCAGGCTGTCGAGCAGCTTTTCCTCCATGTTGCGTCTGATCTCTTCGCGCGTCACGTCGTGCGACATCCCACAGATGATTGAGGCTCCGCGCCTCGCCTCTATGATGTACCAGAGCTTCGCCTTGCTGCGCTCGCCGTCGCATTTCCTCGCGCACTCGTCCGTCGGGTGCACGCGTATGGGCTGATCGCTGGCGGCATCTATGAGCTTCACGAGCAACGGAAATCTATTGAAACGCTCGGCGTTCGTTCCGAGCACTGCCATGTTTTCGGCTATGTAGTCTTTCAGTGCCGTGCCTTTGTCATCGCCGCTCGCGATGACGCTGTCCGCCGCGAGTTCGACGCTCTCCGCCACGCTCTCGAGTTCCGTTTCCTTATGATATTTTGTCTTGAGCTTTGTGCCGCTCCAAGGGAGTTCCTTGAGCGCAGGCAAAAGCCTCAAAGGGTATAATAGCATATTTTTCTCCTTTCGCAAGAGAAAATGAACGTATAACATAATTATGTATGTTTGCCGTCGCTTTATTATATCAAAAGAAATATAGAAGTAAATAAGATAAAGATTAAGATTAATTATTGCATGCTGGACGAATTTGCGCGATAGTGATAGAATGAAGCTGTAACTTCGTGAGAAAGAAGGGCGAATGATGCCACCTGTAACAATAATCATTGGACTTGTCGTTGTCGTGGGCTTCGGCGTGATGCTGGGCTTTCACCTTTTGATGCTTTACTACTATATGGCCGAGGATGATGACCTCGAGTGGCTGTCGCGCGGCGCCATCAAGAACCAGACGCAGCTCGTCGTCATCAATGTCATGCTGTTCTTCTTCGTCGTGATGGGCTTCGTCATCATGAGCCTTGAGGTGCCGACGACGATGGGCGCGGCGACGCCACCGATGTGATTTGTGCGCGGCAGGATTTTCGTGACGCCTCGTTAGCGAATAGGGTACACCGAAATAAATAAGTTATGGCCACCATAATCGGTGGCCATTTTTGATTCTTTGATTTTGATTATAACGGTGATGACGATTGTTGCATTTATATTCGTTTTGCAATCAAGGAAACATTGATTAATTGAAGTGATGAGATAATCCGTGTTTCCTAAATTTTCTCTTCCGTGGCGGCCGTGAGCTTTGCGATGTCGCGGTCCTCGATGAGCACGTAGAGGAAATCGCCCGCGCGCAGCGCGAGCGCGCCCGTCGGCACGAGCTCTTCGTCGCCGCGCCTCACGGAGACGAGGAGACTGCCGCGCGGCCATTTGACTTCGGCGACGGTGTGCGAGTCGACGTCGCTGCCCTCACCGACGATGAATTCGACGACGGAGAGATGGCGATGGCGTTTTACGGCCGCTTTGATTTTCTTCGCGATGCCGAGCGAGCGGTCGAGCAGCGCATCGTACACGGGCATGCCGCGCATGAGGTCAGCGGCGAGGTACGCCGCCATCGAGACGGCTATGAGCGACATGAGGTGCTGGAATGAGCCCGTCATCTCCATGACGAGCACGCTGCCCGTGATGGGCGAGCGCACGACGGAGGCAAAGTACGCGGCCATGCCGAACACGATGAAGTTCGCGGCGTAGTCTGCGGGTATGAGCCCGATGAAGACGAGTGCCTTCGCGAATATGGCACCGCCGACGGCGCCGAGCACGAGCATTGGCAGGAATATGCCGCCGGGGACGCCCGAGCCGAACGAGACCATCGTGAGGAGATATTTCACGACGAAGATGATGATGAGCCACGCGACGGAGAAATCCGTCGTGACGAGCGTGTCGACGAGCTTATTGCCGCCGCCGAGCACGGCGGGCAACACGTAGCCCAGTATGGCCGCGGCCACGAGCGGCACGAGCGGCTTTTGCCACGATTTGAGCGGTGAGCGCTGATAGAGATTGAGAGAAATGAAAAGTCCTTTGTTGAACGTCTGGCCGAGTGCGCCGACGAAAAGGCCGAGCAGCATGAGCGGCACGATGTAGGCGATGGGCATCACGGGCAGCGCGTCGAAGTGAAACACGGGCGTGAGGCCGAATACCATGTGCGTGACTGCCGTCGCCGTCGCCGTGGCGGCGACGGTCGCCATGAGCACGAGCGGCGAGAATGTCTTCGTGAGCTCCTCGAGGCAGAACATCACGCCCGCGAGCGGCGCGTTGAAGGCGGCAGCGAGACCTGCGCCCGCGCCCGCCGTGATGAGGAGCCGCGTCTCCGTGCGTGTGCGCTTCGTGAGCTCGCCGATGCCTTGGCCTGCGGACGCGCCGATCTGCACGGACGGCCCCTCGCGGCCGAGCGACATGCCCGCGCCGATTGCGAGCACGCCGCCGATGATTTTGAGCACGAGCACGCGCAACCAGTTCATGCTCATGTAGCCGAGCAGTATGCCCTTTATCTGCGGGATGCCGCTGCCGCTCGTCATCGGCTCCGTCTTCACGATTTGCCAGAGTGCGACGGCGAGCGCCAAGAGCAGCAGAATGTGCGCGGCGATGCCGAGCGCACCATGCGCGATGATCCATTCGTATACGAGCGGGCGAATGACGTCAGTCTTTTCGAGCATCCAGCGGAAAAACGCGACAACACCGCCGCCGAACGCGCCGATGAGTATGCCTTCGCCGAAAAGCCGAAGCCTGAATGACCTGTCGTTTGTGACGGTCTCAACGCCCTTTGAGATTTTATCCGTTTCCCATCATTCCTTCAAAGCCACGCGCCACAAAAATATAACGCGGTGCGACAAAATTTTGAAATCGTTCCATTCATGTATTATCGCACAATTTTTTTGCTTTGAATAGAATTTTTAGCTTGCTGATTTTCATCGAAATGGAATCAAAACTCGTGTGTATTTTCATGAGCGCCCGCGTCATTGACGACAGTCGCGATTGTAGCTAAAATGATTTTATTATGATATACGAAAAGTACGTAAGTCCAATGCTCAATTTCATGATTGCGGGACTCGGGCGCGGGCTCAGGCTCTACGCGTTCTTCTTCGTCGTGCTCGCGATGTTTCGCATCGCGTTCATCGCCGTCATGCAAAGCTACATCGGCGGCGCGGCGGGCGCGGGCGACGTCTTCGTGTCGCTCGCTCACGGCATGATGCTCTCGATGAAGACGACGGGGCTCATTGTGCTTCTCGTCTGGTTGCCGTCGTTCGCCGTCGGCATGGTCATGCCGCTCGCGGGGAAAATCATCGAGGCAATGCTCTCGGCCATCACGCTTGTGCTGCTCTCGATTTTGTTCATCGCGCGGTTTCCGTTCTATCACCTGTTTCACTCGACGTACAATCAAGCCGTCTTCAACGCGCTGAATGACGATGTTCATGCGCTCATCGTGACGTTCTACGAGGAGTATGCGCTCTTACCGCGACTCGGCGTCGCGATTCTTTTGGCGGCAGTGCTGTTCCTCATCATGAGATTTTTTATGAAGCGCACGGAGCTGCGCGTGAGTCTCAGCGGCCACGCCGCCATAAAAAAGATGCTGACGCTCATTGCACTGTTCGCGATGGCGGCGCTCGTTGCGCTGCTCTCGACGTTCGGCGGTGCGCTCGGCTGGCAGAGTGAGCTCACGTGGGAAAACGCGGGCACGACGCGCGACCATTTCTTAAATGAGGCGATGCTCGACGATCCAATGGCGCTATATCGTGGGTATGAGCTCGCGGGCAGGCAGCAATCGTCGAGCGGGCTCGACTACACGGCGGCTGATGTGAAAAAATACGCGTCGTGGCTCATGGGAAAGCCGCAGAGTGACGACGTGATTTCGATGCTGCACCATCGCGCGAGCGGCGCCATGATGGAGCCGCCGCGCCACATATTCCTCATCATCGGCGAGAGCTATGCGAATTGGCCGCTGCTCGACAAATACGAGGCGCTTCACATCGCCGACGGCATGAAGGGCATCATCGCCGAGGACAACACGGCGTACTGCCAGCGCCTGTTGCCGAACGGCGCGTTCACTGTCTCGGCGGTCACGGGCATCGTGACGGGGCTCGCCGATGCGAATCTCTATCTCACGACGATGCCGGAGTCGTACGAGGCGCCGTTTGAGACGGCGGCCGCGCCGATGATGAAGAGCCTCGGCTATCACACGCATTTCTGGTATGCGGGTCCCGCGTCGTGGGAGCGCGTCGGTCCATTCGTGCTCGCGCAGGGCTTTGACGAATTCACGGGGCGCGGCGACATCGATGGCGGCGGCAGCGTCTGGGGCGCGGACGACGAATATCTCTACGAGGCGATTTTGCGCGGTCTCGCGTCTGCGCCCGATGAGCCATCGTTCAACGTCATACTCAACACGTCGAACCATTCGCCGTTCACCGTGGACGTCGAGGCAAAAGGCTTTGACGCAGCAAGGACACGCGCGGCGCTCCCCGCATCGGAGCGCGGCGACGAGAGCCTCGTGCGCGCGCTCGGCCACTATTGGTACGAGGACAGGGAAATGGCGCGCTTCATTCGCGAGGCGGAGAAGCGCTACCCCGACGCGCTGTTCATCGTCGTCGGCGACCACGCTGACCGCGTGAATGTCACGAAGACGCCGACGACGTACGAGCGGTTTGTCGTGCCGCTCATTATCCATGGCCGCGGCATAAATCGCGACATGATGGCGGGCGCGGCGGGCAGCCAAATCGACATCATGCCGACGCTCGTCGAGCTCATCGCGCCGAGGGGTCACGTCTACACGTCGCTCGGCGAAAGCCTCACGACGTCGCGGCGCGGCGTGAGCTACATGCTTTGGATCAATGACACGGCGATAGGCAAGACGGACGAGGCGCCGCTCGTCGCTGAGCCGATAAATGAGAATGAAGGCATGGAGCCCACGGTCAATCAGTCGGACATGCAGCGATACATAGACGCCGTTAGGAGCATTTCGATGTGGATTGGCAAGAGAGGGAAAATCGAATAGCGTTAACCGCGTCTACGTGCTACGAGTTTGAGAAAATATTCGTGGATGCGCGTGTCGTTCGTCAGCTCGGGATGGAAAGCCATCGCGAGCTGATTTTTATATTTGACGGCGGTGATGTTCTGCGCATCGCTTGAGTCGTGCGCCATGATTTCGACGCCATCGCCGACGCTTTCAATGAACGGCGCGCGGATGAACATCATCGGCACGTCGGCCATCGTGCCGAACGACGCGCGGCAGCAAAAGCTCGCCGATTGGCGGCCATACGCGTTTCGTCTGACGGTGACGGGGAGCGTCGCGATGTGAGGCGCTTCGCCGCCGTCTATGTGTTCAGCGAGCAGTATGAGCCCCGCGCACGTCGCGAGCACGGGAACGCCGCTCTCTATGAGCTTTTTCAGCGGCGTCATCATCGAGAGCTCCGTGAGGAGCCGCGCCTGCACGGTGCTCTCGCCGCCGGGCAGCACGATGCCGTCGAGATGGTCGATGTCCTCTCGGCATCGTAGTTCCCTGCACTCGGCGCCGAGCGAGCGCAGCATATTCTCGTGCTCTATGAATGCGCCTTGCACGGCGAGTACGCCTATATTCATATCATTTGCCTCTTTCCTCCATGATGGTCTTTATCTCGTCCGCGTTTATGCCGACCATCGCGCCGCCGAGGTTCTCCGAGACTTTCGCGATGAGGCTGGCGTCCTTGTAGTTCGTGACGGCCTTGACGATGGCGTCGGCGCGCTTTGCAGGATTTTCCGATTTGAAAATGCCCGAGCCGACGAACACGCCGTCAGCGCCGAGCTGCATCATGAGCGATGCGTCGGCCGGCGTCGCGATGCCGCCTGCCGCGAAATTCACGACAGGGAGACGCTTTAGGTCGTGCACGTTCTTGACGAGCTCATACGGCACGCGCATCTCCGCCGCTGCGGCAAGCATCTCGCGCTCATTCATCGCCGTGATTTTCGCGATGCCGCTCATGACGGCTCTCATGTGGCGCACGGCCTGTATGACGTCGCCCGTGCCCGGCTCGCCCTTCGTGCGAATCATCGCCGCGCCCTCGTCTATGCGGCGCAGTGCCTCGCCGATGTCGCGCGCGCCGCAGACAAACGGCACGTGAAAATCGCTCTTTTTGATGTGATACGTGTCGTCGGCGGGCGACAGCACCTCGGACTCGTCGATGTAGTCGATGTCGATGGCCTCGAGCACCTGCGCCTCGGCGAAGTGGCCGATGCGGCATTTCGCCATGACAGGGATGGTCACGGCCGCCTGTATGCGCTTTATCATCGCGGGGTCGCTCATGCGCGCGACGCCGCCTGCTGCGCGGATGTCAGCCGGTATGCGCTCGAGCGCCATGACAGCGCACGCCCCTGCGCTTTCGGCGATTTTCGCCTGCTCCGGCGTCGTGACGTCCATGATGACGCCGCCTTTCAGCATCTGCGCGAGCCCTTTGTTGAGCTCGTATTGTGTCTTTGTGTCATTTTCTTTCATCGTGCATGCCTCCATATTGGTTAAACGTTTGAGAAAATGCTGGTTCATTGAATTTTGTGTGATCAGCGTTTCCCTAATATGGTATAATCAATCTGATTATATTGAAATATCCAATATAAAGAATTTTCACATGCCAGAAGGCGGTAAAACAGGATGCTGACGTATGACATTTCACAGGCGAATGAGCCGATATACGAATACATCGCGCGTCGCGTGAAGGGCGACATCGAGGCGGGGCGGCTCAGGTCGGGCGAGCGACTGCCGTCGAAGCGGTCGTTTGCGAAGAACAACGGCGTGAGTACCATAACGGTTCAAAACGCGTATGACCAGCTCATAGATGAGGGCTACGTCGTCGCGTTGCCGAGGCGCGGGTATTTCGTGGCATCGATTGGAAATATTGGAAATATGGGGGCGCACGACAACCATCACGTCGCACTGCGCGCCGTGGATGATGCAAAAGCGACGCATGGCGTGACTGACGCTTTCGATGCGAACGAGAAAAATAAAAATGAATCTTACACATTTGATTTCACGTCGAACGAGACGACGACGGAGCTCTTTCCGTTTTCCGTGTGGGCGCACATCCTGCGCGACAATCTCTCTCATCGGCGGCAGGCGCTTTTCACGGTGCCGCCGGCGGGCGGCGTGATGATTTTGAGGGAAGCCGTGGCGGAGCACCTCGCGTCTTTTCGCGGGCTGAGAGTTCGCCCAGAGAACATCGTCATCGGCGCGGGGACGGAGTACCTCTACAGTCTCATCGTGCAGCTCATGGGCCGAGACAAATGCTACTGTGTCGAGAGCCCTGGCTATGGCAAGCTCATGAAAATATATGAGCACCTTGGTGCGCGATGCGCATACGCGGCGCTCGACGATTTTGGCATGCGCATCGATATGCTGGAGTGCTCTGGCGCGGACATAGCACACGTTTCGCCAAATCATCATTTCCCGACGGGCATCACGATGCCCATCAGCCGGCGATACGAGCTGCTCGCATGGGCGGGCAAGGCGCGCGGCCGCTATATCATCGAGGACGACTACGACAGCGAGTTCAGGCTCAGGGGGCGCCCCGTGCCGACGCTCATGGGCGTCGATGCCATTGGCAGCGTCGTGTATATGAACACGTTCACGAAATCGCTGGCGCCGACCATCCGCGTGAGCTACATGGCGCTCCCAGGCGAGCTTGCGCAGCGGTTCCGCGATGAGCTGTCGTTTTACGCGTGTCCCGTGCCAAACCTCGTGCAGTATACGCTCGCGGATTTCATCACGAATGGGTATTTCGAGCGTCACATCAACCGCATGCGCCGCCGCTATGCGCGGACGCGCGACGAGCTTTTGACGGGCATACGAAGCGTTTTCGCCGACGGCGAATACAAAGTGATGGAAAATGGCTCGGGCCTTCATCTCGTGCTGAGGCTCGAGACCGACGTGCCCGATGACGTCATTCGCGCGCGTCTCGAAAAGGGCGGCGTAAAGATTCGCTCGATTGGCGAATTTTATTTCGGCATTCAGCCAAACGATACGCACGAGTTCATCATCAGCTATGCGGGTCTCAGTGGCGATAAAAATGGCGGTGACACGCCTCAAGAAAATAAAATGGGGCTCATGGACGCGCTCACGAAGTTGCGCCGTGCGATGATGATATGAAAAGATATAGGCAGGTGGATGGAAATGAAAACAGATAATAGTGGACTCATATCGTGCGCGGCGTTGTCGCACTGTGTGATTTGCCCGCGCGGATGCGGCGTCGATAGGCTCTCGGGCGCGGCAGGCTACTGCGGCGCCGTGGGCGACGGCGTGCGCGTGTCGCTCGTGTCGCTTCACAAATGGGAAGAGCCGTGTCTCGTCGGCGCTGATGGGCGCGGCGCGGGCACCGTGTTCTTTTCGCACTGCTCATTGCGCTGTGTGTTTTGCCAGAACAGCGTCATATCGAGCGGTGGCACAGGCATCGACATATCGGTCGAGCGACTCGCGGAGATTTTCCTCGAGCAGCAGGCGCGCGGCGCGGCGACGCTCGACCTCGTGACGCCGACGCACTACACGCCGCAGATCATCACGGCACTGCGTGAGGCAAAGGCGCGCAGTCTCACACTCCCCGTCGTCTGGAATTCGAGCGGCTATGAGCGGGCGGACGTCATTCGCGCGATTGCGGACGATGTGGATATTTTCTTGCCCGATATGAAGTACATTGACGGCGAGAGCGCCGCGAAGTACTCGGGCGCCGCTGACTATCCGTCCATTGCGATGAACGCTGTGCGCGAGATGGTGAGCGCGAAGGGCAAAGCCGTGATGGGCGCTGACGGGCAGATGAAGAGCGGCGTCATCGTGCGCCACATGGTATTGCCGGGGCGTCGCCGCGAGAGCATGCGCATCGTCGATTGGCTCCATGAGGAATTCGCTGACGACATCATCATTTCGCTCATGAGCCAGTACACGCCGATGTACCGTGCGAAAAGCGATGCGCGCTATCACGAGATCAGCCGACGCCTCACGACGTTTGAGTATGAGAGCGTCACGGAGCACGCGCTCGACATCGGCGTCACGCGCTGCTATACGCAGGAACGGCGCGCCGCAAGCGTCGAGTATGTGCCGAGCTTTGACGGCAGCGGCGTGATTTCCGCTGAGTGATGGCGATTTGCGCTTTAGCCTGCGACAATGCGTTATGGAAAAAATATTTTCCGTATGATACAATAGTGAAATCATCAGCATATAAAGGAGATTATTTCATTGAGCAATTTGGAAGTCGGTATCGTTGGGCTGCCGAACGTCGGCAAGTCCACACTTTTCAACGCTATAACGAAGGCGGGCGCACAGGCGGAGAATTATCCGTTCTGCACGATTGACCCGAATGTCGGCGTCGTCGATGTGCCTGACCCGCGCCTCAGTGTGCTTCACGAGATGTACAACTCGAAAAAGACGACGCCCGCGTCCGTGAGCTTCGTCGACATCGCGGGACTCGTCAAGGGCGCGTCGAAGGGCGAGGGCCTCGGCAATCAGTTCCTCGAGCACATCCGCCAAGTCGATGCCATCGCGCATGTCGTGCGCTGCTTTGACGACGACGATGTGACGCACGTCGAGGGCAGCGTCGACCCCATCAGGGATATCGGCATCATCGAGGCGGAGCTCTGTCTCGCGGACCTCGACGTCGTCGAGAAGCGCATAAACAAGGTCGACCGCGCGCTCAAGAGCGGCAGCAAAGAGGCGAAGGAAGAGGACGCCGTGCTCCGCAAAATAAAGGCGGCACTCGATGAGGGCAGGCTCGCGAAATCCGTTGAGTACACGGACGAGGAGCTCGAGAAAATCCGCGACCTGAACCTTTTGACGATGAAGCCGACGCTCTACGTCGCAAACGTCGCCGAGGACGAGGCTGCGACGGCGGACGCTGAGAATGAATACGTGCAGCGCGTCAAGGAATTCGCGAAAGGCGAGGGCGCCGAGGTCGTGACGATTGCGGCGAAGGTCGAGTCAGAGATTGCGGAACTCGACGACGCCGAGGCAAAGGAATTCCTCGAGACGCTCGGCCTCGAGGAGTCGGGACTCGACCGTCTCATAAAAGCGGCATTCTCGCTCTTGGGCCTGCTCACTTTTTTGACGGCAGGACCAGACGAGTGCCGCGCGTGGACCATCACGAAAGGCACGACGGCGCCGAAGGCCGCGGGCAAGATACACAGCGACATCGAGCGCGGCTTCATTCGCGCGGAGATCGTGAACTACGATGACCTCGTGGCGGCGGGCAGCACGGCGGCAGCGCGCGAAAAAGGACAAGTGCGCCTCGAGGGCAAAGACTACGTCATGCAGGACGGCGACGTGACATATTTCCGCTTCAATGTGTGATGTGGGCGTGAGGATTTAAATGAGATACAGCGCATATATTTTTGATTTTGACTATACGCTCGTCGATTCGTCTGTCGGCATCGTCGGCTGCTTTCAGCGGACGATGCGCTCAATGGGGCAGCCGATACCCGACGCCGACGACATAAAGCGCACGATTGGCATGCCGATGCCCGACGCCGTCGGAAAGCTCATCAATACGACGGACAAGGCGCTCATCGAGGATTTCATTCGTCGCTATCAGCCGTTCGCCGACAAATATATGACGGATGGCACGACGTTTTTCCCGCATACGGTCGAGACGCTCACGGAGCTCAAGCGGCGTGGCGCGAAGGTCGCCATCGTCTCATCGAAGACATCGTGGCGCATCATGGAGAAATGGGAACGCGAGGGATGCGCGTCGCTCATCGACTACGTCGTGGGCGCGCATGAGGTCGAGCACCTCAAGCCCGCGCCCGACGGCATGATGATGGCGCTCAAGGCGCTCGGAGCAGAGAAAAGCGACACACTCTACTGCGGCGACAGCACGATAGACGCGGAGACGGCAGTGAACGCGGGTCTCGACTTCGCAGGCGTCACGACAGGCACGACACCTGCCGACGTTCTCGCGCGCTACCCACACGTCAAAATCATGAGTGATATAAAAGAGATATTGGATATATAAGAGCAAAAAAAGACGACCTTCCCGATGTGGTTGGTCGTCTTTTTTGTGTGTGAATTTGTGTTGTTGCGTTTCGACGCGGTGGTGGGGTGACTTTACGACATTTTTCACTCACACGCTTTTATCGCACTTGCTATTTTCTCTGCTGCCTCTATGAGATCGCGGTCGTCGTGTGTCGCCATGATGGCTGCGCGCAGGCGCGCGCTGCCACGCGCGACGGTCGGGTAGCGTATGGCCGTGAGGAATACGCCGTCGTCGTAGAGCTTTTGCGCGACGTTCATCGCTTTCGCCTCGTCGCCGATGATGATGGGCACGATGGCGGAGTCGCTCTTCGTCTCGATGCCGAGTTCCACGAGCTTCTTGATGAAAAGCGCCGTATTGTCCTTTAGACGCTGCACGCGCTCGGGCTCGTCCTCGATGACGCGCAGTGCCTCGAGCGCTGACGCGAGCGTCGCGGGCGCTAGGCTCGTCGAGAAAATGAACGAACGGGCGGCGTTGATGAAGTATTCGATGATGGTGTCGTCGCCGCAGGCGAAGCCGCCCTCGCTCGCGAGTGATTTGCTCATCGTGCCCATGAGGATGTCGGGCTTTTCCGTGAGGCCGAAGTACTCGACGATGCCGCGACCCGTTTTTCCAATGACGCCCGTCGCATGCGCCTCATCGACCATTGACAGCAGACCATATTTTTTCGCGAGATGCATGATGTCCGGCAGCGGCGCGACGTCGCCGTCCATGCTGAACACGGCGTCGCTCACGATGACGCCAAACGGCGCATTGGCTTCCTTTATTTTCGCCTCGAGGTCGGCCATGTCGGAGTGCTTGTATATGACGACCTTCGCGTGGCCGAGGCGGCAGCCGTCGATGATGCTCGCGTGGTTGAGCTCGTCACTGAAAATGACGGCGCCGAGCTTCGCGAGCGACGAGATGATGCCGACGTTTGCCATGTAGCCCGTGTTGAAAAGCACGGCTCTTTTCGTGCCCTTGAACGACGCGAGCTCGTTTTCGAGCTCCATGTGAAGCGGCAACGTGCCCGTCGTGAGGCGCGAGCCACCGCTGCCCGTGCCGTACTGCGCGATGGCGTCCTGCGCCGCGCGGACGATGCGCGGATGGTCGACGAGACCGAGGTAGCTGTTCGACGCAAGCATGATGAGCTCCTTGCCGCCCGACGACACACGGGCGCGCTGTGCGGAGTCTATGACGCGCATGCTGCGGTATAGCGCGTTCTTTTTGCGATTTGCGAGGTCGTCGATGATGGGCTGAAGCGGCGAGGCTGGCTTTTTGCATGGCGCCGAATTTTTTTGCGCATTTGGCGTCGATGGCACATTGCGGACGAGCACTCTTTGCTTTTCAAGATAAGCTATCGTCTGCGGCGCGTCCTCTTTTTTGCCGCGATAGAGGAAAATCCTGCCGCCCGATTCATCGCCCATCTGCTTGAGCTTCGTTATGCGCGTGTATCCAAGCTCTGGCGACGCCACGTAGCCCGTCACATAGTCTGGGTCGTCCGACATGCAGATTTCGCCGATGATGTTCGGCGCGGAGACGACCTTCGACGCGAGTACGATGGCTTCGGCAAAATGATTTTTCTCGTCGCTTGCGGGGCGTGACGCGTCATGCTCAGCGTCCATGTAAGTCGCACGGATGCCGCGTTCCTTGTCGGGCTCGAGCCGCGTCATCGTGTCCACGTCGAGAAGCATTGCCCCGCGCATCGCGTACGTGTCCTTGAACCGTTTCATGATTTCGGCGCCGTTCGTGATGCCGATTTTTTCGAGCAGCCTTAGTATCGTGCGCTGTCCCTCATCCGCGTCGGCGACATCTATCGTCGATACGGGCAGTGCGTCCACGTACTCTATCTCGCTCGGCCTCGTGCGCTCGATTTTCACGTTGATGAAATCGGCGTCGCCCTTCGCGTGGTGGAGCGCACGCTCGATGAGCGCGTCGGCGTTCGGGCAGAGCTCGCCCTCGGAGAGTATTTTCTCCGCGCCCGATATGTGCATCGATTTGCCGTTTGCGTTCTTGCTTGCTCTCATCTTGATACTGAAAATTGCCATCATGACATCCCCATTCATTTATATAGGTCAACCGCAATGCGCAGGCTGATACATTTATGGCTCAATGCAAAACCTTGTGGGATTTTGGATTTCGCACATACGACGCACGGCTTAAATCCATGATTTTCAGGAACAGATATTCA
>OMWN01000088.1 GCA_900314765.1 uncultured Selenomonadales bacterium
ATTTCATGGTAAGCCTCCTGTCCAGTTTTTTGTATGGGGGTGTCTGATTTATGCCCCCCTGCTGTCCAGTTTTAGTTTACCACTTCACTTTAGCTAAATTAAATAATCACAGAATCTGTGAAGCCAGCCTCCCACTCTGGGGGAGGTGCCGAGCGAATGCGAGGCGGAGAGGGTCGTGTTTTGCATGCAGAGCATCTATTTCACAAACTATGAATTTGCGACTACCTCACAAGTCGATGTCAGACCGAAGTAACTTACCATATAATTTCACATCACACAAAAAATCCCGTCACGGTTTCACACCGTGACGGGATTTTTTTACGCTTTGCTACTACCCTTTATTCATTATTTTTCGGCGGTGAATTTGCCATCCTTTACGCCGATTTTGACGACGTCGCCCTCGCCAACGTCGCCGCGAATGATTTTCTCGGAGAGAATCGTCTCGATGCCGTGGCTGATGAGTCGGCGCAGCGGTCTTGCGCCGAAGTTCGGGTCAAAGCCCTCGTCCGCGAGCGCGTCGAGCGTCTCGTCATCCCACGAGAGCGAAATCTTGACTTGCTTCTCGAGCCTCTCGCTGAGATTCTTGAGGAGCAGTGCCGCGATGTCCTTGACCTGCGCCTTCTCAAGCGCGTGGAACACGACGATGTCATCGACACGATTGAGAAACTCTGGGCGGAAATATTCTTTCAACAGCTCCTTGACGGCCTTCTGCGCCTCGTCAAAATTCTTGTTGAGGATTTCATGCGAGCCGAGGTTGCTCGTCATGATGATGACCGTGTTCTTGAAATTCACGACGCGACCTTTGCCATCTGTCAGACGGCCATCGTCGAGTATCTGCAGCAGCACATTGAACACGTCGCGATGCGCTTTCTCAATCTCGTCGAGCAAAATGACGCTGTACGGACGACGACGCACGGCCTCCGTGAGCTGACCGCCCTCATCGTAGCCGACATATCCCGGAGGCGCGCCGATGAGACGTGCGACGGAGTGCTTCTCCATGTACTCCGACATGTCTATGCGAATCATGCTGCGCTCATCATCGAACAGCGCCTCAGCCAACGTCTTCGCGAGCTCCGTCTTGCCGACGCCCGTTGGGCCGAGGAAAATGAACGAGCCAATCGGGCGATTGGGGTCTTTTATGCCGGCGCGCGCTCTGAGTATCGCCTCGGACACGACCTTCACGGCCTCGTCCTGACCAACGACACGCTCATGAAGCACATCCGCAAGATGCAGCAGCTTCTCACGCTCGCCCGTAAGCATCTTCGTGACGGGGATGCCCGTCCAACGGCTCACGACCTCGGCGATGTCTTCCTCGCCGACCTCTTCCTTCAGCAGTCTCGACTCGCCGCTGTCGGCCTGCTCTTTCGTGAGCCTCTCCTCCTCTTTGAGACGACGCTCGAGCTCTGGGAGTTTGCCATATTTGATCTCAGACGCTTTCTGCAGGTCGCCGCTCCTCTCGGCGGTCTCCATCTCGTGCTTTGCGCCGTCCATTTCCTTCTTTATGGCGCGGACGCGGAGTATCATCTGCTTCTCCGCTTCCCAGCGACCGCGAAGCGTCGCCTCTTTGTCCTTCAGCTCCGCTTTTTCCTTCCTCAGCGACTCGAGGCGCGCTTTCGACGCATCATCCGTCTCCTTCGTGAGCGCCTGCTCCTCAATCTCGAGCTGCATGATTTTCCTCTGCACATCGTCAATCGGCTGTGGCACAGACTCAATCTCCGTGCGGAGCTTTGCCGCCGCCTCATCGACGAGGTCTATTGCCTTGTCTGGCAGGAATCTGTCGGAAATGTACCTGTCGGAGAGCGTCGCCGCCGCGACGAGCGCCGCATCGCGAATGCGCACGCCATGATGAACCTCGTAGCGCTCTTTGAGCCCGCGCAGTATCGAAATCGTGTCCTCGACAGTCGGCTCGCCGACCATGACAGGCTGGAAGCGACGCTCGAGCGCCGTGTCCTTCTCGATATATTTTCTGTATTCGTTCAGCGTCGTCGCGCCAATGCAGTGTATTTCGCCACGCGCAAGCATCGGCTTCAGAAGATTTCCCGCATCCATGGCGCCTTCTGCCGCGCCTGCACCAACGACGGTGTGCACCTCATCGATGAACATGATGATTTGTCCGTCGGACTTCGCGACTTCGTTCAGCACAGCCTTCAGTCGTTCCTCGAATTCACCGCGATACTTCGCGCCCGCGACGAGAGAGCCCATGTCGAGCGAGAAAAGAGTCTTGTGCTTGAGCGACTCCGGCACATCGCCCGCGACGATACGACGTGCAAGCCCCTCGACGATGGCCGTCTTGCCGACGCCCGGTTCGCCGATGAGCACAGGATTATTCTTCGTGCGGCGCGAAAGGATTTCTATTGTCCTGCGGATTTCCTCATCGCGGCCAATCACGGGATCGAGCTTTCCGCCGCGAGCCGCCGCCGTGAGATCGCGGCCATATTTCTCGAGCGACTTATAGCCGTCCTCGGGGTTGTCATTCGTCACATTCTGCTTGCGGTTCTTCTTTATGGACGACTTCACCTTCGATGCCGTGAGGCCAAACTCGCGGCAAACACTCTGCACATCATCCGAGCCATCCTCGACGACGCCGAGCAATAGATGCTCCGTGCTGATGTAATCGTCGTGCATGTTCTCGGCTTCTTTGTCAGCGCGCGCCATGACACGTGCCATGTCAACGCCCATCGACAGCCTGTCCTGCCCCTTGACGCTTGGAATTTTCTTCAGCATCTGCTCAAGGCGCGCCCTCATCATCGGGAGATCCGTCCCTGCCTCCTCGAATATCGTCGCCAAAAGCCCCTCTGGCTCCTTCACGAGCGCGGCCAAGAGATGCACCGACGTGATTTCCTGATGATAATGAAGCGCGGCCGTCTGCTGCGCCGACTGTATAGCCTCCATCGTCTTCTGCGTATATTTTTCTTCAGCCATTTCTATTACCTCCCATCATCATTCAGCTCGCTAGTATGAGCAAGCATGAAACGGTGAAATTTTGCAAATTAAACAAATTAAAAAAATGAAACCGCAGGCCGAGGACGTCACTCAACCTACGATTTCATTATATATCAAAAAGTCAAAAAGTCAAATAATATTTTTGACTTTTTGAAAATTTATTTTGTTTGCAATCGCCCAATTTGATGTGCGACAACCGCCCTCCATCACGTTTTATGCTCTCCGCGCGCCGAGATTTTATGGTTGCTTCACGTTGATGTCATTCTTTTCCTTCTTTTTACGAGCATCGTCACGCCAAATCATGGCGCCTAAAACAATTACTGCCAAGCCCGCCATGCAAGCAATAAATATCATGACATTTCTAGTATAAAGATCAAATATAACTAATATCGTAGCCAAAATTACATACCCAATATTCTTTTTGATAAAATAGTATATACATACCAAGCCCAAAACAATCCCAAAGATATCACAAAAATGCATAATATTCACTCCTTTGGACAATCACGAGACATATTACTTTTTAACTCAAACTTCGCACATGGAAAACATCCCATGTGCCCTTAAAAATCAACATTATGCGAAAACATAATTCTGCTCACGCACACCTTCG
>OMWN01000001.1 GCA_900314765.1 uncultured Selenomonadales bacterium
ATAGAGGAAACTGCTCAAAACCACGCAGTTTCCTCTGAATACGATTTTTATTATTTCATTTGTCCACTTGACGGGATGCACACCATTATTAGGACGGCTTTTTTGATTCACTATTTGTCTGTAGTTTCATTCTTTGGTTGCTGCTTCTTCTGCTTATGCTCTTGTTCGATGTCGTTCAACACCTTAGTTAAAAATTCTTCCGCCTCTTTCTGTGTTATAAGGAGTTCATTTTCTGCTTGCGGCATAATACACGTCTTCTTTCATCAACATACAACCAAAACCCAATACGCTTTTTCATAAACAGATAGCAAACATTTTACTATCTATAATTTAAATTTGCGACCCTAGGTCTCACATCTTACCAATAACTTAAAGGGATAGCAGAGTTTACACTTTATGGCATTTTGTCCGCCTCTTGAGGTGATGGGAGAGTTAGTGCTTTAGCGCTTACTCTCCCACATCCAACGCAGTCGGTGGCGGTGGTGGGGTGACCTATTTTTTATTCCACCCCATATATCCTCAGAAACTCGTCCGTATAATCCCCGTCATCTTTCCTCACTATGAGCGTCGGCATCATTTTCACTGCGCCGAGTTTCGCGCCCTTCACGGCCTCGATGAGCACAAGATTTGCGCCACGCGTGGCGCTCGGCTGCACGAGCCTCATCCTTCGCACCGCCATCTGCCATCGCGCGAGCGTCATCATGATCTCGTCGAGCCGCTCCGCTATGTGGATGAGCTCGAGCCTCCCGCGCGACCTTAGCGCGAGACTCGCCGCCTTCACGGTATCGTCGAGTGTCGCCGCGACCTCGTGGCGCGCGAGCCGCGCCCTGTCGTCGGCGCTCTCCTTGCCCGCACCGAGCTTATAATACGGCGGATTGGACAGCACTACGTCATAGTGGCCGAGCGCGTCCTTCGGCAGTACGTCGCTTAGCCTACGGTAGTCGCCCGTGATGATGCTGATTTTGCCCTCGAGCCCATTCATCGCGACACTCCGCCGCGCCATGTCAGCCGTCTCTTCGTCTATCTCCACCGCGTCGACGCGCGCGACTTCCTCCGCCATGAGCAGCGGCATCACGCCCGAGCCCGTGCCGAGGTCGAGCACGACGTCCCGCGCGCGGTACTCCGCGAAATGCGCGAGCAGCACGGCATCCATCGCAAATCTGAAGCCGTCGGCGCGCTGAATGATGCGTCGTCCGAGATGATTGAGGTCGTCGAGCGTCTCGCCCTCACGCAAAAATGTGCCGTCACGCATCTATTCAGCTTTCCTCTTCCATGATTTCTTGAATATCCTGCTTCGAAAGATTGCGATTTTTGACTTTGAAATCGCCGCGCTTGTCGCGATGAAATTTCGAGTGACCGCCCTGATGCTTGTCGCGCGGCTTGCCGCCTTTCGCCTTGTCGGCGGACTTCGGCGGACGGCCGCCCTTCGCATGCTCGCCGTGCGGCTTGCCATCGCGGCTCTTGTGCGCCCTGTCGCGGCCATGCCCCTTCGCGTGACGTGAGCGCGCCCGCTCGCCGAGCGTCGGATCCTCGAGCGCCGCTATTGCCGCGAGCGCCACGACATTCTCGATGTCCGGCTCCTCCTCGGGGTCCTTCTCTATGACGTCCTCCCACGACGCCACGATTGTCTTATTCGTGTCGAGCAGTATCGTCGCGTTTCGGCGTTGCTGATTTATGGAAATCACACGGCCATCACCCTCGGCCGACACGACGCGGCTCCCCGGCGTCGGCGCCAGCACCTTCTTCTTCGCCTGCGCTGGGCACCCACATTCGCCGCAGGCGTAGCCGTCGCTCTCGTATTTCAGGCAGCACATCAATCGGCCGCAGATGCCCGAGATTTTCGCGGGATTGAGCGAGAGATTTTGCTCTTTCGCCATGCGAATGGACACCGGCACGAATTCGTCGAGGAACGTCGCACAGCAGAGCGGCCTGCCGCAGCAGCCAATGCCGCCAAGCATTTTCGCCTCGTCGCGCACGCCAATCTGCCGAAGCTCGATGCGCGTGCGAAATACCGCCGCGAGGTCCTTGACGAGCTCGCGGAAATCGACCCTGCCGTCCGCCGTGAAATAAAACACGATTTTGTTGATGTCGAACGTGTACTCCACGCTGATGAGCTTCATCGGCAGCCCGCGCGCCGCGATTTTCTCCTCGCAGATTTTCGCCGCCTCGGCCTCGCGCTTCTTGTTTTCCTCGACGCGCTCGAGGTCGTCAGCCGTCGCCTTGCGCTCGATGGCCTTGAGCGGCAGCGTCACCTCGCTGTCCTCGACCTCGCGCGGCCCGAACACGACGTGCCCGCACTCCATGCCGCGTGCCGTCTCGACGATGACCTTGTCGCCTGCAGCAATCTCTATCGGCCCCGAGCCGAAATAATATATCTTGCCCGCCCTTTTGAAGCGGACACCAATCACAGTCTGCAAAATTATTTTCCTCCAATGACATATTGCTATTTCTAATGAAATATGATTTCCCTATGCATCACTATCTCATTATTTTCAATCAAATCCATCACACGCAGCGGCGAACATGACATGCGCGTCTTCCTCGCTCACGATTAACTATAACGGCAACGTCAACGATTCAGCACTTTTGCCCGCCCTTCAATATGATGAAATAGTTAACGCTTACTCCATTACATCTAATACAATCGGTGACGCGGTGACATTTTATCACCTAAATCGCCGCAAGCTTTAGGAGCATGGCATCGAGCTGCAGCTCCAGCGTCGCATTCGACGTGTTGACCCTGTGCTCTGTCTCGCCTGTCACCTTGAGCGCCCTGCGCGCCCACGGTTCCGAGATTTTCTTCATGAGCCGTGCGATTTTGCCGCCGACGTCCCTATTGTAGAGGTGGTCGCCGCCAATGTAGAGCGTCACGATGTCCATCAGCGCAAATCGCATATATTTCAGCCATTCGCCCGCCTCCAGCGTGCTCATTTCGCTGAGCCTTTTCGCCTCGCTGAGAATTTCCTCCGTGCCGAGGCCGCTGAGCCTATCGAGCGTCGCAATCGCGTCATCGCGCCGTTCGAGGGCGTCGTCATCGTTGAGGCGCAGTGCCTCACCCGCGCTGCCCTCCGAGAGTGCCGCAAGCAGCACCGCCCTGTCGGCGTCAACGCCGCGTTCCTCGAGGATTTCCACGACCTCGCTCTCCGCGAGCGGCACGAATGGCAGCGTGAGACAGCGCGAAATGATGGTATCGAGGAGCGCCGTCCTGTTGCTCGTGACGAGAATGAAAACGACCTCGCCCGTCGGCTCTTCGAGCGTTTTCAGCAAAGCATTTTCCGCCATCTCGTTCATCTTGTCGGCGTCGTCTATGATGACTACACGCCTCTTCGCGAGCTTCGGCAGGCGCGCGAGCTCCGTCCTGAGCCGCTGAATGTCTTCGATTCTGATGGCTTTTTTGCCTTTCGTATTCGGTTTTCCGTTTTTCATCGGCCACGTCGGTTCTATGAGGTAAAAATCTGGATGCGTGCCACTCGCCATCGCGCGGCAATCAGCGCAATGACCGCACGGCTCCACGGCTTTAGCGTCTCGCCCACTGCAGAGGAGCGTCACCGCGAGATTTTCCGCGACGCGGCGCTTGCCCGAGCCATCGCGCCCGAAAAACAGCAGTGCATGCGGCAGGCGATTTTCCGTCACAATCCTCTCGAGACGGCGGCGCGTCTCGACTTGGCCGACGATTTTCTTTATTTCCATTGTCGCCTCAGCTGTAAAGGTCCACGAGCATGCCGCGGATGGCGTCCTGACTCGCCACGATTGAGAGCGGGTCCGCCTGCCCGAGACGGATTTTTTCGGCCATCGCCTCGAGCTCATCGTCGATTTTCCTCACGGTCGTGTAGACCTTCTGGCGCCCCATGCGATCCCATCCCGCCTGCGTGTGGAGCGAGTACATGTGCGACACCGCCTCGCCGACGAACTGCTTCACGAGACTCCTGTACGACTTGAGTTCATCGTACGTCGGCGTGTTCGTGAGCCGCGCGCCCTGCTCGTCGATGGCCTTCAGTATGCGGTTCAGCTGCTCGCGCGAGAGACTACCGTCCCTGTCCGTGAGCTCCATCGAAAACGACGTCCCCGCCTCGCGCACCGCGCCAATGCCGCCATGCTCGCGCACCTCAGTCGGCCGCGTGCTGCGCGACGTGACGCCGTCTATTTTCATAGGCATAAAATTCACCCTCTGACACAATCTTCCTTAGTATATAATTATACCGATTTACAATGATTTAAGCAACAAAATAAATCGACGGTGATTTTCCGTAACGGTTCGCAAATTCATGACGCGCAATTTTTATTGGCTTTTTAAGTTTTCATCAATTCACTGACTCTATTTGATTTACGAAACGTTACGAAATGTTACAATGAGGATATATCTCGCGGCCCTTTGCAGGACTTTTATATTCTGCGGCGAATTTATATTCAGATGAATCTTTGCCATATTCATCGCAAAACAGAAAATTTATGAAGCCATAATGCCCATTTTTGTCTTCAAAGAAGGGAATCATGATATGCCACTGAAAATTGTCCGAAACGACATCACGAAAATGAAGGTCGATGCCATCGTCAATACCGTCAACCCCGAGCCGAGCGTTGGCGGCGGGACAGACTATGCCGTGTGCACCGCGGCAGGCTCCGATATACTTGCGGCGCGGAGGAAAGTTGGCGTGATACCGATTGGCGAGGCGCGTCTGACACTGGGCTATCGCCTGCCAGCGCGTTATGTGATTCATGCTGTGACGCCTGCATGGCGGGACGGGCTCCACGGTGAGGGCGATATGCTCGCTCAAACGTATCACTCAGCGCTTGAGCTTGCCACATCGCATCGTCTCAAAAGCGTCGCATTTCCCCTCATCGGCAGCGGTGCGATGGGATTTCCAAAGGCCGACGCCCTCACGATTGCCACGGACACCATTCGCGACTTTCTCGACGCCACTGACAGGGATTTGACCGTCTATCTCGTCGTGTTTGACAGTGATTCATTTCGCCTGAGCGGTGCCCTTTACGATGATGTCGCAAGCTATATAGACGACCACTATGCCAAAGAGGCGCTTGATGCAGAATACGCTATCGACGAATTAACCAACGAATTTAATAATGAAGCTGAGCCATGCACAGACGAGTCTCCAAGTATACCCGAGCCATTGGCTCCGCAGTGGATTAATCCGCGTAAACGCGACCACAAACTTGATGACGAGCTTGACAGTAAAACTGTTGAGGAATCAGTGTGTGCTCCTTGCGTTGAAAATGTGGAAGCACCCCTGGGAAATGACTCGCTTCAAGCCCGCCTTTCACATATTGGCGACACATTCACCGAACGTCTTCTTCACCTGATTGACAATCGAAATCTCAAGGACTCCGACATTTACAAGCGTGCCAACATTGACCGTCGTCTTTTCTCCAAAATTCGCGGCAACAAATACTATAAGCCGAGCAAAGACACTGTGCTCGCGCTTTCGATTGCCCTACGGCTCAATCTCGACGAGACGCGCGACTTCCTTGCGACTGCGGGTTTCGCACTCTCTCCGAGCAGCCATCGTGACATCATCGTGAGCTATTTCATCGACAACGGCAAATACGATATTATCCATGTGAATGAGGTGCTTTTCGACTACCACCTCGACACCTTGAATTAAATTCATAAACAAAAAATGTCGCCTGATGGGCGACCTTTTTCGCCTTCTTTTCTACTAGAATGATGTCATCAAAAGAAAGGAAGGCGATTTCCATGAGGAAACAAAAACAGGCAAGAAAGGTTCACAACGAAAATTTGACGGAGCTCGTATTCATCCTTGACCGCAGTGGCTCAATGCAGGGACTTGAGAGTGACACCATTGGTGGGTTTAATTCGATGCTCGAGAAGCAGAAGAAGCAAAAGGGCGATGCTCTCGTGTCTATCGTTCTTTTCGACAACTACAGCGACGTCATCGCCGACCGTGCCTCGATAAGAAATGTACGGCCGCTGACATCAAGCGATTACCAAGTGCAAGGCTGCACCGCTCTTCTCGATGCGATTGGCGGAGCTATTCACCACATAGGCAATGTTCATAAATACGCATGGCCAGAGGATTGCCCCGCGCATACGCTTTTCATCATCACGACAGATGGTATGGAAAATGCAAGTCGCCGATATACTTATGAGCATGTGCGTCGAATGGTCACACGTCAAAAGAACGCATACGACTGGGAATTCCTCTTCCTTGGCGCGAATATGGATGCCATCGCCGCTGCCGCAGATATTGGCATAGATGAAGACCGTGCCGTTCGCTACAAGTGTGATGGAGAAGGCACACAGCTGAACTACCAAGTTGTAAACGAGGCAATCGCGTCAGTCCGTTGCGACATATCCATCGCTCCATGCTGGAAATCAAGCATAGAAAATGACTACGAGCAACGCAAAAACAGCGACGAATGATGTGTGATTTTGAATTTGTACCCGTCGGGTACAAATTCGTTTGATTTTGTTCTTGATATATTTAGGGATGCTCTTTTATCCGCATAACGTCGGCATCGTAGCCCCTATTGTTTTTTTCGACGGTACATAAAAATTTGACACAAATTTGATTTATTCATCAGAATATGCAACACTTCCACCATACATTTATGCTTCATATCCGATATGCACTTAGGTATGTTGCTTTTTTCGCTGGCAATGCGGACAATAGCAGCTGCTGCGGCCGCCAATGGTGACGCGTTTCATCGTATGGCCACAACGGAGGCATGGCTTTCCTTCTCGGCCATAGGCTCTGAGGTCTGGCGTATTGCGATATTCTTTTCCTTTGCCCGCAAGGTACTCCTCTGGCGTCATGGCGTCGGTCTCTATGCCCCATTCTATGGTGTCCCGAATGGTTACAGCGATGCGGTTACACGTGCGCGTGCTGAAATGATTGCACGGTTCTTCTGGATGTAGACATGCGGCGTAGAGGATTTCATCTGCGTAGATATTGCCGATGCCGCATACAATGGATTGGTCAAGGAGCGCCATTTTGATGGAGATTGCACGATGCGCGAGGCGTTCTTTGAGATATGCGCCCGTCAAATGCTCCGAAAATGGCTCGATGCCGAGTCGGTCGATCCCAGTAAAAGTGTCGGGCTCATCTGAGCGCAGAAACCAAAATCGACCAAAGCGGCGAATGTCGATGTAGCGCATTTCGTTTCCGTCCGACAGCGTGGCTATGAGGTGCGTATGACGCTCCATCGGGAAAGACGGCGGCGTGACGAGCAGCTGACCTGTCATGCGCAAATGCAGCACCATGCAGTCGCCGCTCGTAAAAAGAAATATGAGAAATTTCCCTCGCCGCTTAAGCTCAGCAATCGTCTGTCCCGACAAAGAGCGCGAGAAATCTTCGGATGCGGGATGCGCAATGATTTGTTCTTTGAGCACGCGGACATCAGAGATTGTTCTGCCCACGATTTGCGGCTCCACGATGCGGCGGATGGTCTCAACTTCTGGCAATTCTGGCATGACACATTGCTCCTTTCTTTGCTTCTTATTTTAGTGAAAAGGGGTAGTTTATGCAACTACGCATTAACGACACTGCGATAAACAAAATTTTCATGAAAACAAGAAACGCTGACACGAACTCTGGTATGCTCCCTTCTAGGTAGACACGTGAAATAATAAAACGTGTCACCTGGGAGGGAGCATATTTTGTACAAGACAAAAGCAAC
>OMWN01000054.1 GCA_900314765.1 uncultured Selenomonadales bacterium
TCCCTACCTCTCAGGACTTTTACGGAGCCTGCACAGAGCAAGGAGCTAGGATAAACACTCCAGGGTGTGATAACGAAAACAACGTAGCTCTCGAAGAACTTAGGCTAGTCAATCAGGGCTTGCTAGTTACGCTTGCACGTTTCTGCAAGCCCCCGACTTTAGTCGGGGGTAATTGACGTTGACTGCGTATTCAAGAATTTCCGTTCCCGCGACGCGTTTAGGGCATCTTTTCCCACTATCATGAGAATTTCCCATTCCTCACAGCAGTATATCCTCTAATTTCATCTTCGGCACGTGGTGCACTTCGTTTTCATCGCGGTAGTATTTCACGCTGTCGCCCGCTTTCATCTCGTCGATGACGACTTTTTCCTTCGGCTTGCCGAGCGCAATGACAAACAGTATCTCAATGTCCTCAGCGAGTCCCATTATTTCTTTTATTTTCGCTCTGTCCACGCTTGCAACAATGCACCCTCCGAGTCCCATGTCTACGGCTCCCAAAAGTATCGTCTGCGCCGCTATGCCCGCATCGGCTGGATTGACCATCTTATAATCACTTCTTTGTGCGAACACGATGTATCCCGATGGGTGCTCCGATGCTATAGGCCCATTCCAGTCTGGGAGATACGCCGCCCATCTGAGGCACTCAAAAAGTTTGCCGTTCATTTTCTTGTCGCATGATATCGCATATCTAAGAGCCTGCCTGTTTGCCGCCGAAGGGGTCAATCGCGCCAAATCGACAAGCTCCAGCAGTTGCTCCCGTGTCATTTCATAATCCCCGTAAAATCTCCTGTAGCTGCGGTCCTCCTCCACAAGTTCCTTTATCATAAATCTTTCCTCCCCGTCATAAACTCTATCGTTGTAAATTTTATTCATCGCGATTCGCGTCCTTCAGACGATTATCCCGTCGCAATGGTCTATCTCGTGCTGAATGATTTGCACAATAAAGCCGCTGAACTTCTCGCGCCTTTTGCCGAAATTCATATCGCGATACTTGACATCGATGGTCTCGTATCTCCTGCAAGGTGTCTCGACGTCGCGGCACAGGCACCCTTCCTTCGCGTCATAACACTTCGCCGAGTGTTTCACTATCTCTGGGTTGTACATGATGATGCAGTTGTCGCCCGCGCTCACCACTATGATGCGCTTCAGTTCGCCTATCATGTTCGCCGCCATGCCGACGCACCTGTCGCGATGTGCCATCAACGTGTCGAGAAGGTCAGTCGCAATCTGCGTGTCGTCCCTCATCGCAGGCACAGACTCTTTCGACAGGAATGCGTCGTCGCGCACGATTTCCCTTACCATTGTTTGCCCCCAATCGCTCAATCAACAAAAATGTCAACGATGTCATTCGATTTGCGTTGGCATGAGTCGTTGTTTTTCTCAGCCTGTGTACGCATTGTCCGCATTGTTTGTGAAATCCTTTTTTGCAAGCCAAGCACGTTCGTCGTCCGTCTCGGGAATGTCGATGCGTTCTATTTTGAAAATGACGGGGCGCGTGCCGTCGTTGCAGCACGCAATCATCATGCGCTCGTCGTTCGTCCAGCCGTGCATGATTGAGCCGCCCTGCAGTGCGGTGTAGACGTACCTGCTTATCGCGTCCCACGCCTCGCCGCAGAATTTGCCGTTCATCAGATGATAAAAATCGTCGCGCTCGGGCGTCCTCTTCAGCGTAAACGTGTCGCCCGCCTTGAAAAATGGGCACGCACCCGATTGCGGATTAGCAAGATACTTCGCCTGAATTTCAGGGAACACCTTTGTCTCAAGCACCGTGATTTTGCATTCATATCTCATGGTTTTCGCCCCATTCTTTTAGAATTTTTAGACATTATACACTCGAATAGATTTTAGCTTATTTATCGGATAAATTTGATGAATGTAGCTCTTTTTAGGCAATGCTCATATCCATCAGCGCTTGCCTTATATCCGCATCGATGCAAATCGCCCGCTTCATGATTTCCCTCGGCGCCATAGCCTCGCCTTTGTTGACGCATATATATTTGGCTGCCTTGTTCTCGGCGGTCATGCGCCAGAACGGATACTTGATGATTACTGGTGTATTGCCGCCCACGCCCAGCTCGAAATACACGATTTTGAGGCCGCCGTGCCTGCGGATGAATTCATCATATCGCTCAGCCGCTTTATGCCAGCCGTCATCTTCGACAAACGTGTCATCCGAGCGCAGGTTCATGGTCATGGGCTCCCCATCGTCCGGGCAATACGGGACAAGCTCCGTCGGCACACGCATCGCAATCTCGGCGCTCTGCGGGATGATCAGCTCACCATTATCGCCAATCTCAAAGCCTTCCGCGAGAATCATCTTCCGCACGATGGCTTCGTTGTCGTATGTTTTCCCCGCCGACGCGCCAAAAGGCGCTGAACTCTGGAAGAGTCCATAGTCGCCCTGCGTGTAAAAAAGGCGTTGCCTGTCAAACCCCGCGCGCTGAAAACAGTGGTCGACGTTCGTCGTCAGCACAAAATAATCCTTGCCCTTGACCAAATCATGAAGTATCTCATACGTATTGTTTGGAATTGGTACATATCGATTGAGCCAAATATGCCGCGCCCACCACGCCCATTGCGTCTCCCTGTCGGGAAACAGATAAAAGCCCCCAGAGTACATGTCACGAATGCCGTATTCCTTTTTGAAATCGCTGAAATATTTGTCGAACCGCTCGCCCGCATACGTGTAGCCTGCCGCCGTGGAGAGCCCCGAGCCCGCCCCGACCACGACGGCATCGGCTTCGACAAATGCTTTTTTCGCTTTCGCGATGCTTTCCTCATACGAGTCATTCACTTTGTCGACAAAAATTTCCTCAAACATTTTCATTTCACCTCGTCAAGCAGCTCATGATAAATTTTCGCGTCAATATCCTTGAACACGTTGAAGACAACCATCTTTATTTGCGTATTTTCATTCAGAAATTTCTTTACCGTTTCGACCGCAATTTCCGCCGCACGTCGATTGGGGAAATGAAATTCGCCCGTGGAAATGCAGCAGAAGGCGATGCTTTCGAGTCCCTCGCGTGACGCAAGCTCGAGACACGACCGATAGCAGGACGCGAGCAGTTGCTCGTCTTCCCGTGTGAGCACGCCGTAAATGATGGGGCCAACGGTGTGGATGACATGCTTTGTGGGAAGATTGTACCCTGCGGTGATTTTCGCGCGCCCCGTGGGCTCCTCGTGCCCCTGCCGCTTCATGATTTCGGCGCACTCCTCGCGCAGCTCGAGCCCCGCAGCGGAGTGAATCGCGTTGTCTATGCACCCGTGGCACGGCACGAAGCAGCCGAGCATCGCCGAATTCGCCGCATTGACGATTGCGTCGACATCCAGCCGCGTTATGTCGCCCTGCCAAATTTTGATACGCTCGCTCGTCGCCGTGCTCGGAATTTCCGACACATGGACAACGCCCTTCTCCTCACGCTCTTTGGCGAGCAGCGCATCCTGCGCCTTTATCAGCGCTTCGGGAAGCGACCTCGGATAGCGAACATTCATGAGGCTCCGCATCAGCCGCCGCTGACTTTGGACATCCCTCGGCACCCTCAGCGCATCCTCCTTGTACTGCGGCTGATCCTCCAGCAGCATCTTATTAATCTGCAAAATTTCTTCCAATCGCTCCATATTCTCTGCCCTCGCTCATCGCCTGCGCCGATTTTCGCGCAATCCCTGTTAATGTAATAATAATAGTATCATCCTTTTTCGCTCGATTAAAGGCATCTAATGACTCATTTTTTCAACTGGCGGTATATATGAGGCTCGCGTGGATTATGATAAAATGAAGAAAAATTTGAAAAGGGAGTAATAGCATGTCAACAAAAGACGACCTCATAGCGATTTTCAAGGACACGGAGAAATGGTACGGCGAAGACGCTGCGCTGAAAAGCGCGATAGCGGAGTCAATAAAAGGCACGCGCGTCTACATGGAGGGCGACACGCCGACGCTCCCCACGCCACGCGATGAAGCGGCAAAAATCATCGTCACGAAGCGCAAGACGCTCGAGGTAGCGTATCTTATTCACGCCAAATATCCCGACGCGAAAATCGCGATACACAATTTCGCGTCGGCAACGAACCCCGGCGGCGGCGTAAGAAACGGCAGCCACGCGCAGGAAGAATGCCTCTGCCGCACGACGACGCTGCTGCCTGTGCTCGACACCAACGCGAACTGGGACAAATATTATCAGTTCCACCGCGCGCGCCACGACCAGCGCTACACGGACGCATGTATCTACACACCGGGCATCGTCGCGGTGAAGACGGACGACGACTTGCCACGCCGCATGGCGCGAAAAGATTGGCTTAATCTCGACGTCATCACGTGTGCCGCGCCGAACTTAAGGCGGCGCCCGAGCAACGCCATGAACGCATCGCCTGGCGCTGCTGTCACGATGACGGACGACGAACTCCTGCGCCTCCACGAGAAACGTGCCCGCCACATGCTATCCGTCGCCGCCGCAAACAAAGCCGACATCATCATACTCGGCGCATTCGGCTGCGGCGCCTTCAGGAACAACCCCGCCGTCGTCGCCAATGCGTACAAAAACATTCTCCCCGACTTCATACACCAATTCAAAGTCATCGAATTCGCCATATGATTATTTCACGCGAAAAAAACCGGGAGTTCACGATTTGGAAACTCCCAGTTCAGCGAAGGAAACCGTTCAATTCACAGTTGGAAA
>OMWN01000046.1 GCA_900314765.1 uncultured Selenomonadales bacterium
GTTCCCATTCCGAACACAGAAGTTAAGCACCCGCACGTCGAAAGTACTTGGCTGGAGACGGCCTGGGAGGATAGAGCGCCGCTGGTTTGATAAATAAATATGCCACAAGAAAAGTGGCATATTTTCATATGGCGGGTGTGGTGAAGTGGTTAACACACTGGATTGTGGCTCCAGCATGCGTGGGTTCGATCCCCACCACTCGCCCCATAGGGGTATAGCTCAATTGGTAGAGTAGTGGTCTCCAAAACCATTGGTTGAGGGTTCAAGTCCTTCTGCCCCTGCCAAGGAATGTACAACCGCGTTGTGAATATTTTCACGGCGCGGTTTTTTGGTGTTTTCGAGCTGACCACTCCCATCAAATGTACAACTTTTTTTGTCGATTATCTGCATATCATTTTTGCCTTGCCCATTGTCATTGGATAGGGCTTTTTTTGTCCTTGGGAACGATGGTTGACATGAAGTTATAGTTGATTGCTATGACCGCTGTATCGTCAGGCGTGATGGTTATGTATGCTATATACTGACGCAGGACTGTTTTGATTATGAGCGGGTCTGAGTTTTCAAGATTTCATACAGCTGATATTCAAAGCTGTTATGTGTCTGATTATCGGTAGAGTATTGCGCATAAGCCGCGGCCCTGGTTTACAATATTAACATTTTTTCTCTTGCTTTTGATTTGACGTTAAAAAATTTCTTGTATTAGTACATAACATTTGCAGCTCCTTTGCAATTAAAAAAACGATGTCCACGATAGATACCGAAAATGAAAGCTCATGTATTAAATTTATGCTGTACGAGTTCACGCAACAGATTAAGACGTGGTTGCAGAAATTGACGATTTTCGCTAAAATAGGGATAAGGAAGGAGCGAGGTGAATGGCTAACCGCCAATATAAGGATACCGTCTTTCGGAAGTTCTTCAATCACAAAGACAAGATTGCGGAACTATATCAAGCAATTCGCCCCAATGAGGATGTTCGTGCAAAAGACATCACGATCACGACACTAGATGATGTGTTCATCGACCAGCAGAAGAATGATCTGTCGTTCATATGGAAAGACCAGTCCGTTGTTCTTGTTGAGCATCAGAGCAGTGTTAATCCAAATATGCCTTATCGATTGCTCATATACAGCGCACTCGTTCAGCTTCCAAATTTTGTAGACAGTAAGGCATTATATGGCACGACGCTCGTGAAAATACCTGCACCGCATTTCTATGTGCTCTACATTGGCGATGATATGGATAAAGATGAGGAAACACTTAAATTATCAGCAGCGTTCAAGGAAACAGGCGCAGACTTGGAGCTTGTATGTCATGTGCTCAATATCACATACAAAAAAGAAAGAAAAATTTTAGAGAATTGTCGGTCATTATGGGAATATAGCTTTTTCGTTCATCGCATTGACGAGAATAAAAAGAGTGGCATGACACTTGACGATGCTATTCGTGAGGCAATAACGTACTGCATTGCACATGGCATTATGAAAGAATTTTTGGAAACAAATCGGGAGGAGGTCATAAAAATGTTTGCGTTTAAATGGGATGCCGAGGAAGAGAAGAGGGTTCTTTGTGCTGAAAGCGAAGCCAGAGGTGAAGCTAAGGGTAAAGCTGAGGGCGTAGAGGAAAGTCATGCTAAAGATGTACGTTCTTTAATGGAGACGTTACAGTGCACAAAGGAAAAGGCAATGGAGCTGTTAAAGATTCCTGCTGACCTTCAGCCGAGAATTTTAGCAATGCTATCATGAATAATCAATTTTTCATTCGTCAATTCGTTCGTTTGTATACAAAAATTTTCGAGGATGTCACGTGATGGCATCCTTTTTTATTTTGTCTAAAAAATTGCAGGATTTTTCCTTTTTTTAGCGAATATTAATAAACAAAAAGCAAATTTTGATAGCTGAGAGGAAATCGCGCCAAAGAGTAAATGGGACGCGCTCGCGCCACACACACTCGCGCTCATGCGCTCGCTATTGTGCGCAGCTTTCATCGTACATTTTCTCTCATTTTTCCTCACTCTCACCACTCATTACGCAAAAAATTTCTCACAACTCCACAATATTATACGAAAGGGTCTGATATGATGAGTATGCTTCCTTTTGTTACAGAGACGTGTGTGCCTCGCGCGGCGATGTTGAACAATACGTTCAATCTGGAGATTTTCACGGCCGCGCTCGCGCCTGTCATCGAGTCGTATCGCTCGGGTCACGCCGCGATCGACGACGTGTACACGAATGCGGAGATGTTCTTCCGCGACGCCACGTATCCGACGGACGGCCTGAAGTTCGTCCTCTCGAATGTGTTTCGTCGCATCAGCGGCGACGGCACCGCTCCCTGCGTGTACCGCATGGAGACAGCGTTCGGCGGAGGCAAAACGCACTCGCTCATCGCCTGCGTGCACATCGCTGAGCGCGGCAAAGAGCTCGCGCCATATACGTCCGCACTCATCGACCCTGCGTATCTCCCTGAGCCGCACAGCGTGAAAGTCGTCGGCATCACTGGCAACGACATCCCCGTCTCTAGGTCCGTCGGCGACGACCTCGTGCCGTATACGCTGTGGGGCGAGCTCGCCCGTCAGATCGGCGGCGACGCTCTCTATGACACGGTCCGCGCCTACGCGGAGTCGCCATCCGTGCCGGGCAAAGACTTCTTCGAGAAAGTCATCGGCGACAATAAATGCCTCATCGTCCTCGACGAAATGGCGATGTACTGCGCGCGCTACGCGGCCGCACATAAAGACACGAACGCCGCCGACCTCGTGGCCTCATTCCTCTACAACATCATCGACTACTCAAAGCAGCACACCGGCATCGCCGTCATCATCACACTCGCGAGCACCATAGACGCATTCTCCGACGACACATCGGCACTTATCGAGCGCCTCAGCGAAGCGACCGGCAAAGAGTACAGCGACGACGACGCCATCGGTGAAATCGGCAACGCCGTAAAGCCTATATCGAGCGTACTCGCGCGCGACGCGACCGTCATAAAGCCCGTCGCGGCGAATGAAATCATGTCCGTCCTCGGCAAGCGCCTATTCGAGAAAATCGACGCGGCCGCGGCGAAAGACGTCGCCGACGCATACGCCAAAGTCTACACGCGCAACAGCGCCATGCTCCCGCCCGAGGCTCTCAGAGCACAATACGTCGAGCAAATGGCGCGCAGCTATCCATTCCACCCGACACTCATAAAATTCCTCAACGAAAAACTCGCCCTCGCGCCAAATTTCCAAGGCACGCGCGGCGTCCTGCGCACACTCGCGCTCGTCGTCCGCTCGATATGGCGCAATAACACCCAGACACTCATGATACAGGTCCCCGACATCGACCTCCACACGAGTGACATCGTGAACGAGCTCCTCGGCCGCACTGCGTCATCCGCCGAAATGCACAACATCATCGCGGCCGACATCGGCTCAGCGGACTCGGCTGAGCTCACCGCGGGCCTCAGCAACGCGCAAAAATGCGACGCCCAAAACCCTCACCCCGACGGCATAAAGTGGCACGAGCTCACATGGCGCACCGTCTACCTCAACAGCCTCGTGCAGGGCGTCGGCGGCATCACCTCCAACGTGTTCGGCATCGGCGAAAAAGACGCCATATTCGAGACCGCGACGCCGCTCCTCGCACCGGCGCAGGTAAAGACCGCACTCGACGACATCGACGAGCATGCCTACTTCCTCAGATTTGAAAACGAAAAATACTTCGCGTACACCGTGCCGACCATCAACAACGCCATATCGAGCATCAAAGAAAAAATCACGGACAACCAAGTGAAATCGACGCTCGACGACATCACACGCGACCTGATAAAAGACCCATACAGCGAATTTGCCGTCATGAACGCCGTGAAATATCCGCAGGACATCCCCGAATCGCGCACAAAGCCCATGATCGGCGTCGTCGCGCTTGACGCAGAGACCGTCGATGTCATGGCATTCATCACCACGAAAGGAGACAACATCAGCCGCCAAAATCAAAACATGGTGACGCTCCTCGTGCCGGACACCGTGGCAGTCACCGGCGACAACAGCCAGCTCACGCTCGACGTCGACATAAAGGCAGACACCAGCAAAAAAGACAGTGTCATCGACAAAGCGAAGACCGTCATCGCGTACCGCATGCTCGGCGCCAATCCGCAGTCATACGGCATCGCCGCGAGCAGCCTCAAAGAGCAGAACTTCGAGAGGAAAAAGGCCGAATACTCAAACGCCCTGCGCGTCCTCGTCAGCGACCTCTATCATAGATTTTACTATCCAAATGGCACCGTCCCCGCGATGGTCGAGATACGCGGCGACTCGAGCGAGAGCGGCGCCGCGTTCATCACATCCATAAAAGAAGCGCTCACGGGAAAGCTCCTTGTCTCCACGAAGCACACCACGACAGACCTCAAATCACTCGCAAAAGAATATTTCTTCAAAGACGGCAACGGCCAAAACGCTGAGCGGGCAAACGTCAATATGCTCATGGAAAAATGCTACACAAACAGGAGCTTCCCCATGCTGACAAGCGTTGACGTATTCAAAAATGTAATACGTGAAGGCGTTGACACGAATCTCTGGGTCCTCTACGAAAAAGACACAGACTACACCGCGACATCGCCGCGTGCCATATACACAGTTAAAAAGCGCGTGTCGCTCTCCGTGGACATCACAGACCAGAGCTACTACATCATGACGATACCCGCGGCCAACAAGAGACACTGGATAGACGAGGAAGAGATACCGCTCGAGAAAATACGCACGGAGGTCGAGGCCGCAATATCGACGAATGGCGCCATGACCGTAGGCGACGTGATAGACGCTGTCAAAGTGAAATATCCGGACGCCGGCGAAGAGCGCATAGGCGGAGTCATCAGCGGCATAGTCAGCGAGGGCAATGCTGCCACATACACAGGCGACGTCGACCAGCAGGAAAAGCCCGAAGACCTCATGTCAGGCATTGGCGTGCTCGAGCCCGTGCTGTCCAATGACGTTGTCATCATATCAAGAAATGAGCAAAGCAATCGCGGATGGTGTGAGACGCCGGCGCTCGTGCTCGATGACAATGAGCACATCGACGACGTGCTGAAACTCTGCAAGCATCTCAACAGCTACTACACGCGCGACAAATCATCATGCGTCATAAACAGCCTGGTGTTCTCCAATCTGGCCGTCGGCGATACGGCAGTCTCATTCTCATTCACCAACATACAGCGTGACAGCATAAATGGCCTCGACGAGCTTTTTGGCCTGCTCGCGGGTGCTGCGAAAGCGACAGAGGACAGCAAGGTGACACTCATGATAATGCGTCCTGACAGTAACGACCCCGTCGTCAAAGCCGTGGATGAAATCAAAAATGAGCAAAACGCGTAAGGCAATGTCAAAGTCACCCCACCACCGCCTACGGCGGTCCCCCGCCCCTCAAGGAGGCTGCTGAAAAAGTCCCCCCGCAAGAAAAATTCTCCTCAGCGCCATCTCGAACTCCGCGGCCATTTCCTGTATAATAAAACCA
>OMWN01000006.1 GCA_900314765.1 uncultured Selenomonadales bacterium
AGTTTGTTTGGTCACTTCTACTATAGCAGAGTGTGCAAGTGGTTTCTTTTTATGCTGTTTTACCCACAGTTATGGGGGAAGCCTCATAAGAAATTGAAGTTTTGGCTTGGAGCGCAACAACAAGCTATTTCACGACCCTCTCCGCCTCGCATTCGCTCGGCACCTCCCCCAGAGTGGGAGGCTGCCTTCACAGATTCTGTGATTATTTACTCTAGCTAAAACAGTTCATTAGAAAAACGTAACTAACCATTATTATCGTAATTGAATCGCGCAGCTTGCTTTGTCTGCAAAATGAGTGGCCGACATTCACGCTTCATCTAATCGTTCAATAGAGGCTCTGCTTGTCTCTACGTAAAGCGAAAGACAGACATTCACTCTTAATCATATCGTGAAGCTCCGCTTTCGCTATGCCTCCCACTCTGGGGGAGGTGCCCCCGCAGGGGGCGGAGAGGGTCACCACACTCCAAAATTCACACACATATAAAAAAGGCAATCCCATTTCCACGTGGGATTGCCTTTTTGATTCGCTATTGCTTTATTTTCGTCTCATTACACTCGCTCGAGTGCGATGCTTTTTTCTTCCACATTTTTTCGTAGCCGTGCCAAATCCTTTGCGTCATCGTCAAATGAGCGACGCTTCACGTTGACGGACGTCTTCGCGGCCTCGACGTTCGACGCGCTGACTTCGTTTTCGTTGTGCTCGCGCGTGACATCGTAGACGGTCGCGTAGCACATCATCGAGCCGTCACTGCGTTTCTCAACGCTGAACGTCGCGCGCAGCCACATGCTTTCGCCCGTCACGGACTTGAATGGGTACTCTATCTTGTACGGCCTGCCATTGAGCTTTGCCGCATTTTTTATTTCCTTTAGGAAAAGCGCTGCCGTCTCCTCGCCGACGAGGTCCACATAGTCGATGGGATTTTGACGCGAATAGTCATCGAGCGGCAGGCCGTCGATTTTCCACAGCCATCTATTCATGTAGACGACGCGGAGAACATCATTTTTGACTTTCGCGATGGCGAGACCCGCCTGAAATCCGTCTATCATGTTCTGCAGCTCTATCGGGAGCTCATACGCCTCCGTGGCATCTTCCCACGCGAGGAACAGCAGGAGCCGCCCCTTGTCATCGAGAATGACATTCGCCTTGACTTTGAACCAGCGGCGTTTATTATTCAAGAGCGTGCGCCGCAGGATGCACTGCGCCATCATCTTCATGCTACGTGCGCGCTCTATTGTCTCGATGAGGAGGTCCCTGTCCTCTTCGTCAATATATGGCAGGATATTTTTGCCGGCGTCCATGACGTCCTCCGCCGGCGCCTCCATGAGCTTGAAGAACGCGTCATTCGCGCGCAGGAGCTCGAGCCCGCCGTTTTCATACTCGTAGAGGCCGATGCCGCCGAGCATGCCATTGAAAAGCAGATTGAAATTCGTATTTGAATCCAAAAGCTCCTCTATGTCGTTGTCGTCAGGCCACTTCGCATCTATTGTGTCAATCTGGCCATACTGCTTGCCTTGGCGATCCATGAGCTTTTCGTATTCCTCAATCGGCACAGGCTTCGAGAAATAAAAGCCCTGTATGTAGTTGCAGCCAATCGTCCTGAGGAAATCAACCTGCTGACGCGTCTCGACGCCCTCGACGACGACAGGCATGCGCATCCATTTCGCCATGCGCACGACAGAGTTCAGTATATTGCCGCCGCGGTCATTTTCATCGTCGCCGCTCAAGAATTTCAAATCGATTTTCAGCACGTCGACGGGAAGATTTTTCAGCATGTTGAGCGACGAATAACCGCTGCCGAAATCGTCCATCAATATTTTGAAGCCACATTCCTGCAGCTGCTTCGTGACGGAGATGATCTGCTGCGGATTGTCTGTGTACGCGCTCTCAGTGATCTCGAGGTCAATGAGCTCATGCGGTATCCTGTATTTCTTTATCAGCGTCTCGAGGATGGAGACGAGCTGCGTCGAGTAGAAATCGACGCGCGAGACATTGATGGATATGGGCGCTGGGTCCTTGCCCTCGTCGAGCCATCGACGAATCACCCTGCACGTCTCCTCCCAGACGAATTGGTCGAGCTGGAAAATGAAGCCGTTGTGCTCGAACACGGGGATGAACTCCGCCGGGGAAATCATGCCCTTCGTCGGATGCTTCCACCTGACGAGCGCCTCGGCGCCGACGATGCGCTCCGTTATCGCGTCATACTTCGGCTGCAGGTACAGCAGGAAGTCGCCGCGCGTGAGTGCCTCGCTCATCTCGTTGACTATGGCCTGCTCCGCCACGATATGGTGGCGCATCGTATCATCGTATACGCAGAAATCATGCACGCCGTCGCGCTTCGCCTTCATGAGCGCGAGCATGGCGCGGTCGCACATCATCGTGACGGACATATGGTGGTCCGTGACGGGGAATATGCCGAAATGAAGCACGATGCGATAGCCGAGCGTGAAGCTCGCCGCGAGCACCTTCAGCGACTTTATGAAGCGCTTTCTGATGTAGTCACCATCGCCCGTCGGGTAAAACATGATGAACCTGTCGGAATGCGCGCGCGTGAAAACGCTTTTGCTGAGCTTCGTCACCTTGAAGAAATCCGCGAGATAGCGAAGTATCTTGTCGCCCATCTCCTCACCGAACAGGTCGTTTATGATTTTGAATCGCTCTATGTCCATCGCCATGAGCTCAAACGACTCATCAGGGTACGTGACGAGTATCTCCTGCGCCATCTGGCAGAACGCCGTCTTGTTGAAAAGCCCCGTGAGGTCGTCATAGGAGACCTGATACGTGAGCTGCTCGCTCGCCTGCTTCAAGGGCGTGATGTCCATGAGCGTCGCGTAGTAGACGGCGTGTCCCTCGCTGTCCATGAGGCGGCGTCCGCACTCCATGACCCACATCGATGTGCCCGCGCGCGTTATGACGGGGTACTCGACCTGATAGACATCCTTGCTGAGGAGCTGCGCCGTGATGCTCGACTGCACATCGCCGATTTCATCCTTGCGCATGAACGCCCGCATCTCGCCATGCGTCACGTATATGAATTCATCCTTCGACGTATACTCGAGCATTTTCCAGAGCTCATCGGTGAATGTCTCCATGTGCCTGTTGCGATTAACCGTATAGACGACGAACGACGACTGCGCGTATGTCATCACCACGTCCATATCATGGCGTCCCGTACGGCTGCTGTCTGCCTCCACCTTGCCCGCGAGCATCTTGGAGCATATCATGCGGTACGTGCCCTCATGATAGAGATGGCGCATTATATGTATGCCCTGCAGGACATATTTCCCGTCATCGTGCGCATATACGAGCGTCAGATGATGAAGGTAGAGCGACGAATGATGGCCTGACCTGATTATGGCTATGCCTACCATCGACGTCGTGCCATCGTCATTGTCATGCTCGCGCAGCCTGCTCCTGAAAAGCTTGCATGGCGCTATGCGCGCATGCTCGTCCCTAAGACAGCGCTCGACGGCCTCACGTCCCACGGCATAGTTCGTTGACTTCGTACCAAACGCGACGACATTGCTTGCCGTCGTGTCCATGATTTCGCCTATGTTGCCCTGCGTGTAGAATGCCTTGACGAATTCATCCGCCATTTCCTTCACTGTGAATGATGAATGCTCCATTTTTCTTGCTTACCACCCATTCAAAACTTTGACGCCCGTCATTGAACCATCATTAAAGCCAAACAACCAAAAATTTTATTTAAATTTCAAATTTGCGCGAAAATTTAATCGCCAAATAATAAGAACTACTCAGGACACGTATACTGTTTACATAATAAATTATACGACATTTGTAAAGAGTATGTAAAAAAAATACGCGGCCAAAGCGCTATGCACCATTTTTGTCATGACCATAATCGGGCACATCGCGCAGGAATGTCCTGTCATCGTTGCCTCTGAAATGAGCCTTCTTGTACGCCATCTTGTGCATGTACATGATGTCGTCGGCCTTCTTGAGGAGCTCCTCAAATTTTTTAGGACTTTTGACGTCGTTTCTTACGATGCCATACGATGCGCTCATCGTCTCAATGCGGTCATCGCGCCTGTTGTAGTCCCTGCGCGCATGCTCAAACCGGAGAATCGCGTCGTCGATGGCCGCATCCTCATTGTGCATCATGACGCCGATGAATTCGTCGCCGCCGACGCGGTAGCATGTGCCGCCGCCCGCTTGAAACGACTCCATGAGCATATTCGCGAACGGCTTTATGAATGCATCGCCGCTGTCATGGCCTTTGAGGTCATTCACTTTTTTGAGGCTGTTCAGGTCAAAAAAAGCGATAGCGTAATCCTGCTCCATCGGCACGTTGGAGAAATCACGGAACAGCGCCGCGCGATTGGGAAGCCCCGTGAGTATATCCGAGTACGCCAAAGCCTCGAGCCGTTCCTTTTCGCGCTCCGTCAAGACATTCTCCATCAAATGATAAAAATAACTGATGGAAAGCGACATCATGAAAATGACCATGCCCGTCGACGTGCTGAACTTCGCGAGCATCGATGTGTCAATGCCCAGATAGCGCGCTGCCCGATAACGGATGATCTCGACGACGACCGAGACCATCAAGATGATGAGGCCGATGTGAAGCGGCTTGTCGGCCTCGGACACAGGCAGGCCATGACGCCTCAAAATCATCTCGAGTGTCACGGCGACGGCGACGATGGCCATCACGTGAAGAATCGGCAAAAATGAGACATAGTGCCATGTGCGCGTCGTGAAATTCGCGATGGTCGATACGGCGAACAGCGCAATAAAGCCCACCGCCATATAAAGCGCGCGTCTTTTATGTGTCTCGCGAATCTCCGCATCGCTCAGATACATGAAGAACGGCATAGGGATTGCGAACAAAAGAAGATATTTTGCAATGCTTATGATGTATTGGTCATCAATGAAATAGTAAAGAAGATTTTCGTACGCGAGCAGCCACAGAGAAAATATGATGCAGAACACAGACAGCCAAAGGCCCTGCCTGAGAAGCGGCGACATGTGAGGCTGACATGCAATCATTACGAAAAAGAGTCCAAATATGAATATGATGGCGATGAGCGTCGCGCACTCAGCCTCATGGCCTATTTGATAAAACTTGAGGCTGTCGAGCCCATCCATGACCATCATGCTCGGTATCTTCGAAAATGCGCTGTCCTCCGTCACGTACATCACGAGCGTGAGTTCACGACCCCACACGTCATCGGGCACGGCGACGCGCGCCGAGGCGCTGCCGATCATCCTGCCCTCGCGCGCGAGATCACTGCCGTACTCATATATGAGACTATCGCCGTCGTAGAGCTCTAACGCCGAGTGATAGAGCACAAAGCAGAGCGCCGCATTGTCAAAGCGTCGCTCCTCAGAAAAAGGCAGATGAACGACGACCTTGTCGCCGCGATTCACCGTGGGAAACGACACGTCCTCATGCGTCTCCACAGTGCCATTCGCGCGATAAATCTCCGTCACTATATTGTCATTTGCCCTGTACACATGCTCAACATAGTTGAACAGCCCCGACATGGAGAAAAAACATGACGCGACAACATACAGCACGATGACAATCGCCATTATGCGAATTGTATGATTTCTTTTCATCAACAGTCACCGTGAAAAATGAAGCAAGCTAAAATATTTTGCTGACGCTTCATGAAGCGATTCTGAATTGACACAAATCGAAATTGTGAAATTAATTGTGAAATTAATTAATTGAAGCGAAAGAAAAATGTTTACAGATATACAATAATAACATATCATAACGGCCTAGAGGCGTCAAGCTGTAAGAATTTGTTTAAGGAAACGCTGATTAATTGAAGTAGGAGTATTGACGAGAGATTTTTTCGCATAGCAAGAAGAGGCAAAGAAGCGTAGTGGTGCTACGCTGATGAGCATCGACAAAGCTATGCGGGAAAAGATCCGTCAAGACGACTGCTGAAATAATCAGTGTTTCCTTCGCGCTCGTTACTCGCACGATAAAGCAACGAAAGTGATGACGATTTTGACAAAGACATCGCGCGATGATAGAATAGGCGTAAATCAAGAGCGCAAGCGATGGGATGTGGACATAAATGATGAACGACGACAAGAAAATTGAAAGTGAGGCCGAGCTCTCGCCGAACGTGGAGGACGCCGCGACGGCAGCGGCGGAGCTCTTAGAGAATGCGCAGAAAGGTCCCGCGAATGAGCGGCGCAGATTCTTTCGCATGGCGTCCATCCTGCCGCTGAAAATTTGGACGCAGGACAACCACGGCAATCGCTCCGACGAAGAGGACACGCTCTCGTACGACATCAGCGCGACGGGCATCAGCTTCATCTGCAACCACGAGATACCGACGACATGCTTCGTCAACGTCGAGGTCGTCGAGCTGCCGTTCCTCGACGGCTTCACCGTGCAGGCGAGCGTCGTGCGCTGCGCTCCGCACACGACGAAAACGGGTCACACCGTCTACCTCATCGCGTGCGACTTCCGCGACCAACTCACGAGAGCAGAGCGCACGAAACTCATGCGCTCCGTCACCGTCCTCCAGCGCGTGCACGACAACAAAACCATGCCCGCATTTTGAAGAAGACAATGACGCGTGATAAAGCTGAACCCTCTCCGCCCCCTACGGGGGCACCTCCCCCAAAGTGGGAGGCATAGTATGAGAGGCTTAAAGACTAACACTGTAGAAAAGAATAGCATATTTTACGCTTTCATTAGTCGATTGTTTAGCTGGTTTAAAGGTTTCACATTTTTACGTGTGAATCGATTCAGCAAATGTAACTAATCTCAGCACCTGTGACGCCAGCCTCCCCAATGGGGGGTAAACATGCCAGTGGCATGTTTACGCGAGCGAATGCGAGGCGGAGAGGGTCGGCATTACTTGCGGCTGAGATTGACTGCAAATTTCACAAACTAAAAAATGGCTGTTGACGAATGAGACAATCTCCATCGTCAACAGCCATTTTATTTTGCTCAGATTTACTTTTCACTTTTCGCTTTTGTCGTCGGCGAGCGCTTTGTCGAGTGTGTGCCACGAGAGCGCCGCGCACTTCACGCGCGCAGGGAGATGCGCCATGCTGCTGAGTGCCGCCGCGTCGCCAAGCTCCTCGAGCCTCTCGTCATCCTCGGGGATGTCGCCCTTCACCATCGCGAGAAAGAGGTCGATGAGGTGATGCGCTTTCTCGACATTCTCGCCCTTTATGAGGTCGATCATCATCGATGTCGACGCCTGCGATATGGCACAGCCGACGCCCGTGAACGACGCGTCCTTTATGACGCCGTCCTCGACCTTGAGCTCGAGCGTGATTTCGTCGCCGCAGCTCGGATTGTGCCCGAGCTCTACCTTCGTCGCGCCGTCGATGTGGCGGCGATTCTCAGGATTGCGGCTCTCCTCCGCGATGAGCTCCGTATAGATATTTTCCAAAGACATTGGTCGTTAATCCTCCAAATGCATTACCTTGCGCACTTTTTTGAGCGCCGCTATCCACCTGTCCACGTCTTCCTTCGTATTGTAGAAGTAGAAGCTCGCGCGGCACGTGGCGTTCTCGCCGAGATATTTCATGAGCGGCTGTGCGCAGTGATGACCCGCGCGTATCGCGACGCCCTCGCTGTCAAGTATGGTCGATACGTCGTGCGGGTGAACGTCCTTCACGTTGAACGTGATGATGCCCGTCTTGTTATCCTTTTTTGAGTCACAGCCATAGAGCTTTATGTACGGAAGCGCCCTGAGCTGCGGCAACGCGTAGTCGAGCAGTTCGCGCTCGATGGCGCCGATTTTCTCGAACGTGACCTCATCGATATAGTCAATGGCCGCCGCGAGTCCTGCCGCGCCGCCGACATTCTGCGTGCCGGCTTCGAATTTCTGCGGCAGCTCCGCAAATGTCGTGTCCTGCTCCATGACGTACTCTATCATGTCGCCGCCCGCGAGGAACGGCGGCATCTTGTCGAGCAGTTTCTCTTTGCCATAAAGCACGCCGATGCCCATCGGCGAGAGCATCTTGTGGCCGGAGAATGCGAAAAAGTCCGCATCCATGTCCGTCACATCGACGGCGATATGCGGCACGGACTGCGAGCCATCGACGACGACGACCGCACCGACTGAGTGCGCCTTCTTTGCGATTTCTTTCACGGGATTTATGAGGCCAAGCACGTTCGAGACCTGCGTGACCGCAACGATTTTCGTTTTCTCCGTGATTTTCTCGTCTATGTCCTTCTCGCTGAGGTTGCCATCTTCTTCGAGATAAATGTATTTGAGCTTCGCGCCCGTCGCCTTCGCCGCGAGCTGCCACGGCACGAGATTGCTGTGATGCTCCGCAATCGTGATGACAATCTCGTCGCCCTCTTTGAGAAACACGCGGCCATAGCTGTACGCGACGAGATTCAGCGACTCAGATGCGTTCCGCGTGAATATGATTTCGCTCGATTTTTTCGCGTGAATGAATTCCCTCACGCGCTCGCGCGCATTCTCGTATATGTCCGTCGCCTTTATCGAGAGCTCATACGCGCCACGATGAGGGTTCGCGTTGCAGCCGCCGTAGTAGCCGCACATGGCTCTTATGACGCTCTCCGGCTTCTGCGTCGTTGCGCCGTTGTCGAGATACACGATGGGCTTGTCATTCATTTTTATGTTGAGCAGCGGAAAATTGCGACGAAAATCTTCCGCCTCTTTCAGAGCGTCCGCCATCAGGAAAGTCTCCCTTCGATAATGTTTTCTATTTCCTCTGTCACTTTTTCATTCTTTATGCGCGCGAGCACTGGCGCGGCCGCGGCCATCGTGACGAGCTTTTTTGCCTCAGCCTCATCGAGCCCGCGGCTCATGAGATAAAAGAGCTTGCTCTCGTCCATTTTTCCTATGCTCACGGCATGGTGGCCATCGACGTCCGCCTCGCCCGACAGCATCAGCGGCACAGAGCGATTTCTGACGTCATGCGACAGCAGTATGACCTGCTCTTTCTCGCGGCCAACGGAGCCCTCCGTGCCGCGCACGAAGTCGAGCGTCCCACGGAATATTTTCTCGGCATGATCGTCGAGCGTGCCGTCAACCATCATCGTCGCGTCCGTGTTTTTTCCGCGATGACGTATTACGTAGTTCATGTCGATGACTTGATCCTTAGTGCCGAAGAAAAGTGCCGCGACATCGGCCTTTGATTTGTCGCCGATGAGCTCGATGTTGAGCTTCGTCGCCGTCTTTTTCGCGCCGAGCTCCACAGCCGTATATCGTATCGTCGCGTCCTTCGCGCAGTTCACGGCGACCCTGTCGGCACGCGTCACGTCATCGCCCGCGAGTTGCACCTTCACGAGGTCGAGTGTCGCGCCTTCGCCGAGCTCCGCGCGTATCTTCGCGTTCGGCTCGTCCCTATAAACGATTGTCATCGCCGCGGACTCGCCGTCCGGCACCGTTATGATTTTCTCGGGCGCGATGGACGACAGTATCTCCTCCGGCACGGTCGCCGTGTTCACGCCGAGCCAGTTCCATGTGCGCTCAGGGATTTCGCTGTATATGGCTTCCTTTCCTTTCGCTTCCGTCATCCCATCGCCCCCTCAAGCTCTATATTTATAAGGTTGTTCATCTCAACGGCATATTCGAGTGGGAGTGCCTTCGCGACAGGCTCGACAAAGCCGCGCACTATCATCGCGCGCGCCTCGTCCTCGGAGATGCCGCGCGTCATGAGATAGAAAATCGCCTCGTCGCTGATGCGCCCTATCTTCGCCTCATGGCCGATGTCCACCTCGTCGCCCTGTATGTCCATCGTCGGTATCGTGTCGGAGCGCGACTCGCTGTCGAGCATGAGCGACTCGCAGTTTACAGAGCATTTCGCGTGGTCAGCGCCCTCCGCCACCTTCACGGCGCTCCTGTATATCGCCTCGCCGCCGTCCTTCGAGATGGTGCGCGTGTTTATCGTCGCGGCTGTATGCGGCGCGGCATGCACGACGGTCGCGCCCGTGTCGAGGTGCTGGCCGTGTCCCGCGAACGTCACGCCCGTGAACTCACAGCGCGCCCCTTCGCCCGCGAGGATGCTCGCAGGGTAGAGCATCGACACATGAGAGCCAAATGAGCCCGACACCCACTCGATGATGCCATCCTTTTCGACGTAGGCGCGCTTCGTATTGAGATTCATCATGTTGCGCGACCAGTTCTCTATCGTCGAATACCTGAGGCGCGCTCCTTCTTTGACGTACAGCTCGACGCAGCCCGCGTGAAGATTCGTCACATTATATTTCGGCGCCGAGCAGCCCTCTATGAAATGAAGGCTCGCATGTGGCTCGACGATGATGAGCGTGTGCTCGAACTGCCCCGCGCCCGGCGCATTCAGTCTGAAATACGACTGCAGAGGAATATTCACATGAACGCCCTCCGGCACGTAGACGAATGAGCCGCCCGACCATACGGCACCATGCAGCGCAACAAATTTGTGATCCTTCGGCGGCACGAGCTTCATGAAATATTCGCGAACGATGTCCTCATGCTCGCGCAGTGCCGTCTCCATGTCCGTGTAGATGACGCCCTGCTTCGTGAGCGCGCTCTGCACACTGTGATAGACGACCTCGGAGTCGTACTGCGCGCCGACGCCCGCGAGCGACGTCTTCTCCGCCTCGGGGATACCGAGACGGTCGAACGTGTCCTTGATGTCCGTCGGCACGTCTTCCCAGCGACCCGCCATGCGCGCGTCCGGCTTCACGTACGTCGTGATGTCGTCCATGTGAAGCTCCGAGAGGTCCGGTCCCCATGTCGGCAGCGACAGTGAATTATACACATCGAGCGAATGAAGTCTGAACTCCGTCATCCACTCGGGGTCATTTTTCTTTTTGGAAATCTCGCGGACGATTTCCGGCGTGAGACCCTTCTCCGTGCGATAGACGGGATGGTCCTCGTTTTTAATGTCGTAAAGCGTCCGCTCTATGTCAGCAATAACAGTCTTGTTCTTCATCAAAGCGCCTCAATTCTCTCCGCCGACGAGCTTTGCGAAGCCGTTCTCATTGATCTCGTCAACGAGCTCCGCGCCGCCCTCGCGGACGATGTTGCCATTCATGAGCACATGGACGCGGTCGACATGAAGATCCTCGAGTATGCGCGCGTTGTGCGTGATGATGAGGCAGGCGTTCGACTCGTTGTGGAAAGCCGCGACGCCCTGCGACACGATCTGCACAGCGTCGACGTCGAGGCCCGAGTCCGTCTCGTCGAGCAACGCGAGCCTCGGGTTCATCATGAGAAGCTGCAGTATCTCATTGCGCTTTTTCTCGCCGCCCGAAAAGCCGACATTCATGTAGCGCTCCGCATATTTCTCATCCATTTTGAGCGTCTCCATCGCTTTTTTGAGCTCTTTCTTGAACGCCATGATTTTTATTTTCTTGCCCGTCACGGCCTGCTTTGCCGTGCGCAGCATGTTCTCGACCGTGATGCCCGGTATCTCCTCCGGCGTCTGAAACGAGAGAAAAAGACCGAGCCGCGCGCGCTCGAACGTCGGCATGCTCTTTATGTCCTTGCCGAGAAATGAGAGCGTGCCCTCCGTCACCTCGTAGCGCGGGTGACCCATGATGACATTCATGAGCGTCGATTTGCCGGAGCCGTTCGGCCCCAAAAGCACATGCACTTCGCCCGCGTTGATTTTGAAATCAACGCCGTGCAGGATTTCCTTGCCCTCGACGCCCGCATGAAGCCCTTTAATATCAAGCAGATTTTCTGCCATCTCATCAGTCTCCTTTATCATCTATATCATTTTGAGGATTCATTTAATTTATGAGTTTGCGAAATGGATTTTGTTTTTGAAATATGAAACAGTCACCCCACCACCGCCTACGGCGGTCCCCCGCCCCTCAAGGGGCGGACTTTAGTAGAGGCTCAACGTATAACTATAACTCTTAAGTATATGCCTAAAGTGATTGTTTGAATGATACAATCATAGCGTTAAAGGTAAACCGAAAGCAATAAGACATTATGTAAAGCCCGCTTTCGCGTTTAGTCCGCCCCTTGAGGGGCGGGGGACCATGCGAAGCATGGTGGTGGGGTGACATAACAGCCCGTTTTACAAACTCATACAAAACATGCTTATCTAGTATTTTTAATTGTAGGGTTTTTATTAATCAATGTCAATACCATACAAATTTTCTATGAAAAAAAGCGAAAAACGGCTCATAAAAATGAACCGCTTTCACAATTATCTACTTTGTCATCTCGTCAACAATTTTTCTCGCATTGTCTGGGCAATCCGTGAAGAACACATCAACGCCGCGACGCACCATCTCCGCCATGTCGACGCGCGGGTCAACGACCCAGACATGGACACGACGACCAGCCGCGTGGCTCTTCGCGATGAGGTCAGGGCAGACATCGAGCATGCCGCGCGCGGGGTGAAGCGCCTCTGCTCCATAGCGCGCCGTGTACGCAGGCATGTCGAGTATCGGCTGCGCGAAAAGGAATCCGAAGTGAGAGTGCGGCGCATACTGCATGGCGATTTTCACGGACTCATGATTGAACGACGAATACCATACGCGCTCCTCGAGGCCAAACTCATGAACGAGCGATGCCGTCTTTTCCTCGATGCCCGGGTACAGCACGACGCTCGTCTTGAGCTCGATGTTCACGGTCATGTCCGTGCCGCGCAGGAAATCAAGGAATTCTCTAAGCGTCGGTATGCGCGTGATGCCCTGCTCCGGGTGCGGCTTGCTGAAATCGAGCTCGCGAAGCTCCGCGAGCGTGTAGCTTCTGATAGGGCCTTTGCCGTCGCTCGTCCTGTCAACATATTCGTCGTGGCATATCACGACCTCACCGTCGCGCGTGAGCTGCACATCGAGCTCAACGCCGTCGGCGCCCATCTCATTCGCTCGCTCAAACGCGATCATCGTGTTTTCTGCCGCGTACTGCTTGTCCCAGCCCGACGCGCCTCGGTGCGCCCATACAAGTGTCTTCTTCATTATATATCCTCGCCCTCGATTTTATTTCTGAAATATACGCCCGTCCTCGCGATGAACGACAGCGCATCGTCGCGCATCTCCACGGGGAACGACCTAAGTACGGGTGCCGTCTCAAATGACAGCGTGCCGCTGAATCCAATCTCGCGCATGCCCTTGATGAAGCCCTGCCAATCCGTCGTCGTCGAATTTTCGCGCGTGCGCGTGAACGTGAACGGCAGCTGATGAAGGTCGCGCCGCCCGTCGTTGTCATGCATGTGGAGCACCTTGAGCCTTTTGCCGAGCGTCACGATGAAGCGCTCGAAATCTAGCCCCACGAGATTAGCATGGCCCGTATCGAAGCAAAAGCCGAGCACTTCGGCGCCGTATTTGTCGTTCATCCTGTCTATGCGCTCGGCGGCCTTCGCAGCATCGCAGCACGGTCCCTCTATGATATGCTGGCCAACGCTGCCGTAGATATTTTCAATGCAAATCGTGATGCCGAGCTCCCTCGCCATCGGGCAAATCGTGTCGAGAAATTTCTCCGTGGCCGCCCACTCGGCTTCCTCCGAGCCGAGCATCTCGCGGAGCTTCAGCCCGTGCACGACGATGTAGCGACATCCAAGGAACGCGCATATCGTCATCGATTTTTTCGCGACGACGTTGTAGAGGAAATCATTTATTTCCTTTTTGCCGTGCGGCACGTATACGGGATACGGCATGTGCATCTGATGAATGCGGATGCCTGCCGCCGCCGCGCCATTTTTATGCGGCGTGAAAAACGCTTTGAGCTCGTCTATGTCCTTCTTGAAGAAATCATTGATTTCGTTCTTGTATATTTTCGTGTTGATGAGATACGTGTTGAGGCTGAAATCGACGCAATCAAATCCCGCATTCTTGAGACGCCTGAAGCCCGCCTCGGGCGACGTGTCATCGACGACGTACTGCGTCTGTGTGCCAATGCTCAGCATGTCACTCCACCTCTTCCCAGTTTATGCGCTTTGCCGTGAATTTCGGCATGTACTCGTCATTGAAATACGCGATTGGATTTTTGAGCTTCATGTCGCGCAGCTGTGCCTCAATCTCGCGATAGTAGACGTTGCAAATCAATATGACTGTATCGTCGGGGATGGAGCGCAGCGCCCCGGGCGACTTCACCTCGAGGCCGCAGAATTTTTCACCCCAGCGTTTTTTATTATTGTCGCACGTGAAAAGCGGCGGATATTTTTCGCCGTAGCACGCCATGTAGTTTTGGCACATATTGCCTGCACCGAAAAGCACGACAGACGGATATGTCTTCAGCGGCTTCTCGAGATTAATCTGCCAGACGAGATAGTCCATCGATTTCTCGACGACGGGCAAAAATGACGGCCTGATGAGCGGCGGCACGGCAGCCATCGTGCCATCGAGGCGCACGATGAGCATGCCATCGAAATCAACGTCGCGCAGGCCGCGCAAAAGGCTCAGCCAATCCGTCGCCATGCGCCGCCCGAAAAACGGCAAATACGCCTCGCCGTTCTCGCCGACATCGGAGGCGATGACGGCCTCGAGGCAATCGCCATACGCGCGCACCATTGCCTGCATGTCCTGACCGCAGAGGCTCGCTGGCACCATGTCGAGCACGAATCCCACGATTTTCTCGCCCGCCTCGTCGTTCAGCGCATCAATGAAGCGCACAGCCTCCGACGGCTCCGCAGAGAATCCGCGCATCGGATGACCGCCGATGTCGCGCGTCTCATTTTTGATGAGAAGATGCAGATGCAGCTCTTTCGCGAGCGGCAAAAGCGACTTTGCATCCTCGAACTTCGACGGGTGTACCATGATGGTGCCGACGCCATTTTGCGCGGCGATGCGCATGGCCTCGCGCGTGAGCTCCATGAGACACCTCTCGTCGGGCTTTCCAACGCGCGGGTACCCCCACAGCGGCCCGTCCGCGATGGCGAACGAGATGCCGCCATCGTTGATGGCCTTTATCACGTCATTCGCCTCGTCGAGCTTTTTATGAAAACGCGCCATATCCCAGCCGTGACGCTTCACATCATACCAACAAAAAAGATTCACATCGAGCACCGTGCTTTTGAGCCCCGTTCCGAGCATATCCTTTATGCCCTGACGCGGACTCCGCGCTTCGATGAACCCCACTGGAGAACATACAACCTGCATCATCACGCCTCCTACATTCAAAAATAAATATTAACTATTTAGCCTATACGAGTTTCTTATTAATGAGTGCCTTTATCTTCGTCGAACTCGTCTGCTGCGTGTACGGGAAGAACACGAGCTCCGAACCATGACGACGGAGAAAATCGCGCCACGACAGCCAGCCTGGATCATTTATGTAGTCACTGCCCGAGAACTGCACATCGAAATGATACATCTGCCAAGCCTCAATCGTGCCCGAGTATTCGAACGGTATCTCATGTGCCTCGTCCACATAGCGAATCGCACGAACCATCTCTATGCGTTCCTCGAACGGCACGAACGGCTCCACCTTTTTCCCGAGTCTCACCTGCTTGTCGGACACGACGCCGACGATGAGGTAATCGCACTGCTCCTTCGCGCGTCTGAACATGTTGAGATGGCCGATATGTATGAGGTCAAAGACGCCCGCAATGTAGCCGACTTTATATTTTTTCCTCTTTGGCGCATCGGCTTCATCATTTGGATTGTCGCTCAGGCGAGCAGCGTCCGGCAATACGTATGATTCATTCCCATCGTATATGCGATAGTCGTCTATGCTCATGTCCGCTATTTGGTGCAGGACCGAGAGATAATTTTTTATGCAGATAATCAGGCGGAAGCTGCCCGTCTCCATCTTTGTCAGCGCGTCCGCAGACTCCACCTCTATGCCCTCTATTGCCTTGCCCCACGCTTCCTTATTATTATCAACGATTGCCGTAACATTTAAATGCCTGCCGTAGAAGGTCATAAACTTCTTTGCCCAGTTGCCGGAGCCAAAAACCACAATAGGGCGCCCATCCTTCGGGAAAATATCGCGAAAATATTTTTCATGCTCATCATCGGAGAAATTGATGCGCTGACGCTGAAGATTGAGAGCGCCATAATCAGCGCGGCATTTCTGATGATAGGCTCTGAGTACATTGTCCATGCGGAAGCTCGACAAAAATTCCGCGTCCATGCGTTGCCAATCCGCGAGGCGCTTATTGAGATTGTATCTCTCATAGAGCCTTTCACGTGGATACTCCATGCAGAGCTTGCCGTCCGTCGTGTCATATGCAAGGTCTACCGTTCTCATTATCATGACATTGGCAGGGTAATGCTCGATGGAAAATTCTTGGTCGTAGAAGACATACTCGCCATCAATATAGAAGCTATTGAGCGGAACCATGTCATAATAGCCGCGCTTCAATATGACGCCGTCGCCATTGCCGCTGTCCTCCGCTTCGTGCTCCGACGACTGGAGAATGAGGTCACGGAAATGATCGAGCTCACGAAGAAAAGCCTCCCTGTCCTCACGGAACAGTCGTTTAAGTCTCAGCTCTCCGACTTCCTCCGTAATGAACGGCATCGTGTATCTCGAGCCGTCGAGCTTTCCATCTATCACCTTGATGCCGTGAGCCTTAAGCGCCTCGGTATTTTCCTCGAGCTCTCGTATATGCGTCAATCCCTCAGCGTACGGCGCACGCTTCTCCACCGTGCGTTTGCCATCATGCTCACTGCGTTCATGTATTATTGTCAAAAATCCATTCACCCTGCCGCGCTCGAGCGAACTCGTGACATGCACCACATCGGACAGCGTGTCGCCCTTCGCGCACTCTATCAAGTACGCATTCGCCATCTCATGAAAGAGCCCTTCATCGACGAGCGTGTCATATAAGTACTGCTCCTCGAGGAACACGGACTCTGGATGATTATACGTGGGAAAAAGGCGTGTCGATAAACTCTCGAGCGGCTTCTCGTCGTCAGCATATATGAGCATCGGATTCATGAGGTCTGGCAGCACCGCATAAAATTTCACTTTATCGAAGCCCGCACGCGCGACCATTTGACCGAGCTCGCCGCGACTATACATGCGGCCATTGAACGTGTCCTTCGGATTCGCGTAGACAAGGCGATAATTTTCAACGCCGTCGAAGCTCCTCATCGTATGCGGATCGCGATCGCCGCAAAAATATTTGAGCCCGAGGCGATTATTCATGCCGAGCAGCAGCTTGCCATCGCGCGTGAGCATCTTGCGCCACGCTAAAATGTACGTCTCCGGTGACGTCACGCGCTCAATGTCCGCAATCGATACGATGCAGTCGAATGCATCTTCATGCGCGCTGACCCACTCATCATCAACAGACGCATCTAGCGTCACAGCCTCAACGTGCAGTCCTGCAAGCTCGAGCGCCTCAGCAATCGGCGAACTTTCATCGCCGATGTAAAGCGCGCGCCCATCTTTTTTGAAGTCCTGCCACAAAATCAACCCTTGCCTGAGGCACCTGACCAATTTTTTCTCCTCGTCCATAAGTCACACGACACTCCTTGTAATTCTGCAATTAAAAATTTTTTATAATCCGATTTGATTTTACCACAAAAAAATCCTCTGGCAAACTGCCAGAGGAAAGATTCATATAGCCACGAGCTCATTTGTTGATATTTGATGAGCGTCAAAATTTTTAAGGCGTAATATTTTTTCTTCGTCGAAGATGTCGGGATAAATTTTTAAGAGGTCGCCCGCAAAACGCGTCCAATATTTTTTGATGTGATTTCTCGCGATGGACGTGAAAAAGAACGCGATTGGAAGATGAGAGGCACTGCCGAGGTTATCGATGACACGCGGATGCAGCTCACCTTCTGACGCGCGCTGCACCATGAAATTCCCTGCCTCCATGTTGTATGTCACGATTTCTTCATCGAGCATGGCGTCGCGAAGGCCAAAGAGAATCGTCATGAGCGGCGCGGCGCATTGCTTGAGCTCATCGCGGTGCGCGTCAATCCATTCTTCGAGCGTGAGGCTCGCGCTGCCGTCGTAGTCGACGACGCGCTCAAACACGTGACCGATGCCCATATTTGTATCGACTTCACCACGGTACTCCGTCATGAGCTTCGATGTCAGACGGCGACGCTCACGGCTACGGCGATAGTACATTTCCTTTTGCCAGTCGGGGTCCTGCTCGCCCGCGATGACCAGCTTGACACAAAGCGTTGGGTCGTCTGGATGGCGATATACTTTTTTGTGACCGCCCGTGCCTATGAGCAGGTCTTCACTGAGGATGATACCGCTCACCATCCTCGCCTCACTTTCTATTTTCCGTGAAAATTTATTGCATTCTTGTATCTTATCACATTTATCAGCCGTTTTGTCAAGACACCATCATAAATTTATTTTACATCTATCTTACATTTATTTTACATCCGCATCATTTTGCTCTAACGAATTTTTTTCCGCAAAAGCCTCGCCATTTCCATCACAGCGAATAATGCCTGCGGGATGAACGTCTCATACGTAGGAAATAATCCTAAGATTTCTACTGTTGGAAGAAATGCAATCATCGTCGTGCTGACATAGCCGATACGTTGAAGCTCCGCAATGCCGCAGCCGATGAATCGTATGACGAGAAGAAAAATCAACACGCAGCTGAGCTGAAAGAAACGCGTCAGCGGTATCCTGAGCGCACCATAGTATATGAGCAGAAATATCGCCGCGATGATGATGACCCCGACGGAAAAGCCCAGCGGTATTTCGCCCCAGCCGCCATCATCAATATCAGCGCTGAGCGCCTGATAGAAAAGGATAATCTCAAAGCCTTCACGATACACGGCCAGAAATGTCGCCATCGCCAGCGCGTATCGTCTGCCACCGACGAGCGTACCGTGCACCATGCCATTTATGTACGTCTTCCACTTTGAGGCGCTCGCACACCCCTGAGCCCAGTCGCACATCGGCATCAGCACGGCCACGGCCATGAGTGAGGCAATGGCTTTCACGATATGCTGATTATGGGACAGGCCGATGCCATTCACGAACGCAATGAGCACGTATGCCGTCAAAAAGCAACAAACGATGGCAACATTCACCCACACGCGCACGCGCGAAATATATTCATCATATCCAGTGCGGCGCAGATATGCCACAATCGCGGCGACGATAAGCGCGGCCTCTGTGCCCTCGCGCACGACGATCATGAGCGCAATCCAAAAGAGCGATTCGCCTGAGGCGCCCATACTCACCACATCCCTCGCCGCCTCTTATTTTCTGAAATGCGCCGCCGCCTCGCCCATGCGCTCGACACACTCCATCGTGCCGACGTAGTCACCATGCGTGTCGCGCACGGCCATGTAGCGCGTGAGCACGGGCTCGCCGTCTCGCTCTGACCATACGGAGAGCGCGTCGCGTCGCCCGCTTTTGAAATCGTCGATGAGCTCACGCGCCATCGGTTCAGCCTTCGGCGGGTGACAGCTGTACACGTCGCGCCCGAGTGCCATGAGCGGACGCGCGAATATTTTCTTACCCTCATTGAAATAGCGATTCATATCATCGACGTCGATGAACGTGATCTCCATCGGGAGCGTGTTGAGCATCGCGCGGAGCTCTCGAAGCGTGAAACGCCCTGATGGCAGCACAACCTCGTCGCCGTCATGCGCCATACGCCCATCTTCCGCCTCATCGTGCGATGCGCCGCTCCACTCTGGATACGCGCCAATCAAGCAGGGCTCATAGCCCGCGTAGTCACGATAGATGGCGCGCCATTCCTCATCAGAAAAGCTCGCCGCGCAGAGCGGAAAAAGCACTTTCTCCTCGCGCATCATCATGCTGCGAATGCGCGCAATGAGCCGCGACACGCCGTCACGCCATGCACTCTCATCATCGGCGCGCTTACTCTCGGCATCGCTATCATTCTCTTCTTTGTCGGCGTCGATAAATTTTTTCGCCACGCGATTGAGGCGCCTGAGCTCGGCCCTTATATCGTCGTCCTCGCTCCACATCGCGCCCGACGGCCCCGTGATGCCGTACTGCGTCGCAAGCAGCGGGTATATGAGGTCGCCCTTCTTCGTGTAGTGCGTCGTTATGGCCGAGAGCTTGCCGAGGAGCGCCGCCATTTTCGCCATTGCCGCGCCGTCAGCGAGCGCATCCGTGAGTTCATTCAGAGCATCGTCGATGGCGTCATTCTCACGCGCAAGAATGCTCAGCGGGTGGCCTGCCTCGCCAATGAGTCGCGCCGCCGCCTCATTCCTGTCACCGCCAAGCCCATGAAGCGCCGCCACAGCAGGCGGCACAAAATCTTTTTTCATGTGTTTCCTCTCACTTTTACTCAAACTCTATCGTTGCTGGCGGTTTGCTCGTGCAGTCGTAGAGGACGCGGTTGACGCCTTTCACTTCGTTGACGATGCGGTTCGCGGCGCGCTGCAGGACGTCCCACGGCAGGCGCGCGCTTTCGGCGGTCATGAAGTCTGCCGTCATGACGGCGCGCAGTGCTATGGCGTAGTCGTATGTGCGGCCATCACCCATGACGCCGACGGAGCGCATATTCGTGAGCGCCGCAAAGTACTGGCCGAGGTCCTTGTCAGCGCCAGCCTTGGCGATTTCCTCGCGATATATCGCGTCGGCGTCCTGCACGATTTTGACTTTGTCAGGCGTGACTTCGCCGATGATGCGAATGCCGAGGCCCGGCCCAGGGAACGGCTGACGACGGACGAGCTTCTCCGGTATGCCGAGACGACGACCGACTTCTCTGACCTCGTCCTTGAAAAGAAGTCTCAGCGGCTCGACGATCTCGCGAAAATCGACGTAGTCGGGCAAGCCGCCGACATTATGATGCGACTTTATGACGGCGGATTTGCCGAGGCCGCTCTCGATGACGTCCGGGTAAATCGTGCCCTGCACGAGGTAATCGACTTTGCCTATTTTCTTCGCCTCGGCCTCGAAAACGCGAATGAATTCTTCGCCGATGATTTTGCGCTTTTTCTCTGGCTCCGTCACGCCCTTGAGCTTCTCATAAAATCGCTCCGACGCATCGACGCGCACGAAGTTCAAATCATACGGGCCGTCCTCGCCGAACACAGCCGCGACCTCGTCGCCCTCGTTCTTTCTGAGCAGGCCGTGGTCGACGAAAACGCACGTGAGATTTTTGCCGATGGCTTTCGAGAGCAGCACGGCCGCGACAGACGAATCGACGCCGCCCGAGAGCGCACAAAGCGCCTTGCCGTCGCCGATTTTCTCCTTGAGGCTCTTCACCGTTCTCTCGATGAATGAGCCCATCTGCCAATCGCCCGCACAGCCGCAGACATTCATGACGAAATTCTTTATCATCGCCGCGCCGTGCTCCGTGTGCATGACCTCGGGGTGAAACTGCGTAGCGTAGAGCTTTTTCTCAGCATTCTCCATCGCGGCGACGGGGCAATTTTTCGTCTCAGCCGTCACAGTGAAGCCCTCGGGCACGCGCGTGATGCGATCGGTGTGGCTCATCCAGCAAATTGATTTCTGCGGCACGCCGCCAAAGAGAGCCGAGTCCGCTTTCGTCACGTTCACTTCCGTCTTGCCGTACTCGCTGACCTCCGCATGCTCGACACGCCCGCCGAGCACGTGCGCCATGAGCTGACTGCCGTAGCAAATGCCGAGCACGGGCACGCCCATCTCGAAAAGCGCGCGATCATACGTGAGCGCGCCCTCGCCGTAGACGCTGTTCGGCCCGCCCGTGAGGATGATGCCCTTCGGGTTTTTTGCCTTTATCTCGTCCAACTTCATCGTGTACGGATGCACCTCGCAGTATACGCTGCACTCGCGCACGCGGCGCGCAATCAGCTGATTGTATTGCCCACCAAAATCCAGAACAATCACATTCTCATTCGTCAAATCACTCGTCTCCTTTTTATTGGGAAATAGTGCTTTCTAAAAAAATATCTCAGGGAAACACTGATTAATTGAATGCCGAAATAATCAATTTTTCCTTATATATCTTATCACATCGCGCGCATTTATTGAATGAAAGAATAAAAAAATGACGGCCAACACGAATGCCTCATGCATTGCGTCTGCCGTCATCATTTTATTCGTCTTCTATATCTTCATTATCTTCATTTTCTTTTTCGCATTGCCAATCACTCACCACGTCGTCAATGACGGACGGTGAAAATCCTCTGCGATAAAGAAACGCCTTCATCTTGTCGCGCAGCTTATAGCGTTCGTCTGTCTCCTCGGGGAGATCCGTGCGACGATATTTTTGCTCAAACACTTTTGCTGCGCACCGCAATTCGCGCTCATAGTGCTCGTCGCCTTCCGGCACGAATGAACGTATGAGTTCCATCGCAAAGCCGCGTTCGTAGAGCTTCTGAATAATCTGACGCATGCTCATTGCGCTGTTCTCGTAAAAATACGAAAACTGATACTCACATGAACGCTTGTCATCGAGATAGTGATGCTCCTCTAGATACGCTATCGCATCTTCTATTTCGTCCTCATCATAGCCACGGCGCATGAGCTTTTCGCGCAGTTTTTTCTCGCTGTGGTCCTGACGCGAGAGAATATCCATCGCCTTGTTAAGCGCTGGCACTTTTTCTTTTTTGGCAAAGCCCATCATTACGCCTTTTCGTCAGCATCAGCGGCGCCGCCGTCATCATTTTTATTTTCTTGACTTGCCGCGACAATCTTTTCAGCCTTTGCCGTCGCCTCGGCGAGCTTTTCGTCGGCCTTCCTCTTTGCCTCTTCGTTCTGCTCCTTTATCTTCGCGAGCACCTTTTCAGAGAGTTCATCATAGAGCGCACGATTTGCCTTGACAATCTCCTTTATCTTGTCACGGCCCTGCCCAAGGCGCTCACCGTTGTACGAGTACCACGAGCCACTCTTATGCATTATATCAAAATCCACAGCCATGTCGATGACGCAGCCCTCGCGCGACACGCCCTCGCCGAACATGATGTCAAACTCGCACGTCTTGAACGGTGGCGCGACCTTGTTCTTGACGACTTTGACCTTCGTATGGTTGCCGATGAACTCCGTGCCCTGCTTCAAAGAGTCGCCATTCTTTCTGACATCGAGCCTGATTGTCGCGTAAAATTTCAGCGCGCGGCCGCCCGTCGTCGTCTCAGGATTGCCATACTGGGTACCGACCTTCTCGCGAATCTGATTTATGAATACTGCGACAGTTCGCGAACGCGATATGAGGCCCGTGAGCTTTCTCATAGCCTGACTCATGAGGCGCGCATGGAGGCCGACCTGCGACTGACCCATGTCGCCATCTATCTCCGCCTGCGGCACGAGCGCCGCGACGGAGTCGACCACAATCATGTCGACAGCGCCGCTCCTCACGAGCGCCTCAACGATCTCAAGTGCCTGCTCACCGCTGTCTGGCTGTGATATGAGCAGATTGTCGATGTCGACGCCGAGCTTTTTCGCGTAGACAGGGTCGAGCGCATGCTCTGCGTCTATGAATGCCGCGAGTCCCCCACGGCGCTGTGCCTCCGCAATCATGTGCAGCGTGACCGTCGTCTTGCCTGACGACTCTGGGCCATATATCTCCACGATGCGGCCGCGCGGCAGTCCGCCGACACCGAGCGCGACATCGAGCGGCAGTATGCCCGTCGGTATGACCTCGACATTCATGTGCGCTGTCGCCTCGCCGAGCCTCATGATAGAGCCTTTGCCAAAATCTTTTTCTATTGATTTAAGTGTCGCTTCAAGCGCTTGCTGCTTGTTGAGTCCATCGAGATTCAAATGCTTTGTGGCCTTTTTCTCCTTGTCCATCGTCTTGCTCCCTCCATAGCAGAATATAGTAAAATAGCACATAAGGCTTTAAATTTCTCGTGAAATTATAGCATATTTTGCTATTTAATGAAATACCATTTTCAATTTTGATGAAATCACATTTCAATTTCCATTCCACAAAATTTATTTTCACGAGAAATGAAGGATTTTTTATTATTTTGGCGAATATAAAAATATGATTGATGACAGCAAATTACGCGAAGAATATTTTTACATAAGGAAGCGAAATTCATCATGTTCAATTTTTTCTCCAAATCCGAAAAGAAAGATGAGGCACCAACGCCGGCGGAGAGACTGCGCCCTGCCGTCGCCGCCGCACAGCCGCTGAGAAAGCCTGCGTCTTCATCCGCGTCCGTCGCTCAGGAGAAAGACACCGTCGTGCGCTACCTCGGCGTCTCAGAGCTCACGGCTGAAACACTCAAAGAGCTTTTCAATGTGCCGGAGGGACCCGCGCTCGTCATGGGCTATGTCTCGGCTGACGCCGACATGGCGAGCGTCGCGTCGTCCATAAAAAGCGTGCTCTCGCCGAGCGCGAAGCTCCTGCTCGTCTCCACGTCGGGCGAGCTCTGCCACACGCAGAGCGGCGGTTCACTGTACCGCGAGGCTCCAGACGGTCGACAGAAAGTTCTGCTGCAGGTTTTCTCGCGCCGCATGATTGACAACGTCTACACGATGACGATCAATCTGCCGAACGATGACCTTCGTCGCGGCGTCGTGAATATGTCCGTCGCTGACCGCGTCGCACGCATTCGCTCAGAGATAGACAGCCATACGCCGAGCTTCCGCCTCGACGTCAATCACACATTCGCGCTCGTCTACATCGATGGCCTCTCGAACTGCGAGTCATTCGTCATGCAGGCGCTCTATGACAACGGGCGATTCCCGATACCGACCATCGGCGGCAGCGCGGGCGGCCTGCTCGATTTCCAGCACACGTACATATACGATGGCTCCAGTGTCGTGGAGAACGCCGCCGTCATTGCCGTTGTCCACCTCGCGCACGGCTACGGCTACGGCATCCTCAAGACACAGGCCGTCGAACGCACGGGCGCGTCGTTCACGGTGGAGCGCGCCAACTCGTCGCTCCGCTACGTGAAGACCGTCGCGACGCAGTCGGGCACATCGATGTCATTCATCGACGCACTGAAGCGTGAGCTCGGTGTCAGCACGGTCGCAGAGCTCAACGACGCCATGCAAAGCTACACATTCGCGATAGACGTCGACGGCGAGGACTTCATTCGCTCCGTCGCGACGATAGACGAGGCGCACGACCAAATCAATTTCTTCTGCGACATCGAGTCGGGCGAGACGCTTCACCTCATGAAGCGCCAGCCGCTCGCCCAAGCGCTCAGTGCCGCCGTGAGAAAATTCAAAGAAGGAAAGCCCGCGCCGCTCGGCGGCATACTGAACGACTGCATCCTGCGCCGCCTCGGCTACCCCGAGGAGATAAAGCACATAGACGAATTCTCCGATGTGCCCGTCGCGGGTTTCTCAAGCTTCGGTGAAATCAGCGGTCTCCACATGAACGAGACGCTGACGGCGATTTTCTTCTACAAGCTCCTCGAGGGCGCATCGCTCGCCGACGAGTATGTCGACACATTCGCCGCTCATTACGCCGCATGCCAGAAATTCTTCCTCGGCCGCGACATCGCGCGCCTGCAGCGAGTCGATAATCTCAAAAATCAAGTCATCGGTCTTTTCGATGAATATCAAGAGAGACTGCCGTCCATCATCGACACCATCATGAAAATGTCGAGCGACGTCGATGTCATAAAGGACTCCATGAAGAGTCTCACGAATGGCATAGACGAGCAGGAGAAGATGTTCCGTCAGCTCGTCGCGCAGAACGCCACGATAACGCCGAAGCTCGAAATGCTCTCGTCGAGCACCGAGAAAATTAACAACATCATGCACATGATAAACGAAATATCGTCGCAGATAAATCTCCTCGCACTGAACGCCGCCATAGAGGCCGCGCGCGCAGGCGAAGCGGGCCGCGGATTCTCCGTCGTCGCACAGGAAGTCGGCAAGCTCTCGAAGAGCACGCAGGAGAGCGTCGCGTCGTCCGACGACGCAATATCGACACTCGTGCACGACGTCACCGAGATTGACAAGATACTCGACAGCAACAAAGGCTTCGAGAAAAAAATCGCGGAGTCGGACGAGAAATTTGCGAAGCAGATGGACACCGTGCACGAGACGCTCAACTCGAGCCTCGAGCATATCAGCAGATCGTCGCAGGCCATCAGCGACCTCGACTCCGTCAACGCAACCGTCTCAGAAAAGCTCGCGGCACTGCAAGAGACGCTCAGAAATATTGAAATGGGAATATAGTCAACAGTCATGATTATATGTTTGCATTTAGACGTGATGTCTGCAAAGACCCTCTCCGCCCCTGCGGGGCACCTCCCCCAGAGTGGGAGGCATAGCGAAAGCGATGCTTCACGATAGAATTGAAAGTGAACGATATTCCTTCAATCTAGACCTCAATTTAAATCTAATGAGGAATAAAGGGTTTTATGTTTTCATTAGTTGATTACTTTTCTAACGTGAAGGATTTTCACACTGTTATGTGTAAATTTTCAGCTAGTTTAAATAGTGTAAGTTCAATAACAGCAAAGCTCCGTTGTGACAAGCTTTATAGCCTTCTTTTCAATCAAATAACTGCAAGCATAATAGAGC
>OMWN01000002.1 GCA_900314765.1 uncultured Selenomonadales bacterium
ATATCTGTTCCTGAAAATCATGGATTTAAGCCGTGCGTCGTATGTGCGAAATCCAAAATCCCACAAGGTTTTGCATTGAGCCGAAATATTTGTTTTCATGTTCTTTTGTCATGTAGTCAAGTGTCAGAATGGTATTGATTTTTGACGATGTTGGAGAGGCCATTGTGGTTTCCTCACTTTCGGCAACGTGGGATGCATGGCGAAGGCGTATATTATGTAGTTTCTATTATATCATGGCAGAGCGTATATGTCTCTTCATTGTTGCATTAGCAAAAGCTGTTGTGACAGTTTAAAGTCGTTTTGTTAAGCGCTGCTAATAGACTTGAAGTGCTATCATAATTTCCGAACTTAACGAGCTTCACAATTTTTCGTTAAGCTTGTTAAGTTTGGAAAGCAACGTCGTTAGGCAATCACTTATGAATGAGGAGAAGTGTTTTCAAATGCAGAGCTAAATTTAAATGCTTTATTGCAATGAAAAGTTATACTTGGTTAGTGTGAATAGGCATTTGGCGTAGAACTTTCAAGCGATAAGGTTAAACAAAAAAGGCCTCGACTACATGGTCGAGGCCTTTTGGATTCGCTTGGAGCGGGCAATGGGAATCGAACCCACCTCTAAAGCTTGGGAAGCTTTCATTCTACCGATGAACTATGCCCGCGATGGTGAATTAGACACGTGAGGTTTTGTGCCTACAAATAGTTATATTATCATAAAATGGTGCGTGTGGCAAGATGTTATTGCTTGCCATGCTGATTGAGCAGCTTGCTTTTTTGTTGCTTGCGTTGCTGTTTGTGTTTTGTCGCTTGCCTCGTGACTGGTGATGTTATTGCTTGTCCTGCGGGTCTTCTTCTTTCTGGACGCGCTTTCTGCCGATGAGCAGGGCTGAGTAGATGATGTCGGCTTCCAAGAATTTCGTGTTCGTGACGCCCGCCGTCTGGTACTGCACTTCGACGTCGAGACCCATGTCATCCTGCATGTGGTGTATGCGGCGATTGAGTGCCTTGCTGAATTCGTCCGGTTTGTCGCCGAATGTCACCATGCTGACTACTTCGATTGGTTCTTTTTGCTCCATGATAATTCCTCCCTATTTTTTTATGATATGAAAAATTCATTTGAGATTTTGTAATTCGTCCGCGTCGCAATAGGTGGCGGGCGTTGACTGTGTCGTGCTATAAAAATCTTTGCTTATTTGAACTTTGTTATGGTGCGAATCCTTATTATTTGAATTTGTCCCAAGGCCTTGGTGGGCGCGGTGTTGGCTTCGGGTTGAGCGGCGTGGCCGGCGTCGATGGCGCTATCGTTCTCGCTGGCTGTGAAGGCGCAGCTGGTGTGGCCGGTGGCACTGGCATAGGCTGTGTCTTTGGCATCGACGGCGATGTGATGGACGACGGTGATATTTCTGTTTTCTTGTCGGCCTCGAGTGCCTGCTGGAAAATCTTCGCCTTGTAGTCGTCGCCGAGGAGGCTTTGCTTCAATGCGGGCTTTGGCGCAGGTGTGGTCGTCTCGTGCGCGGGCGCGGCGACTTCTTCTTTTGCCGTGATTTTTATGTCGAGGGCGTCGCCGTTTTTGATGGGGTCGCTGATGTTCGCGGGCTTGCCATTGAGCATTATTTCGACGGTCATGCCACTCTTTGCCGATGGCGGCTCGAACTTCACAGCGGCAAGCGCGTGCGATATGAGTGTCGCGCGGCGCTCGTTGCGCTCGTAGCGGACGACGCAGCCCTCGCTGATGATGGTGTTGAGGTTCGCGGGGCGCTCGTTGACTTCGAGCGTGACGTTGTCGAGCGGTATTTTCTCCTCGGCGCCGTTGAAGTATATCGTGAGGTTCGTGTCGTATTCCTTGAGGTCGAGCACGTCGGAGAGCTTCGGCTCGCCGTTCGACATGTACTCGATGCGGTCGCCGTCATGGAGCAGCATCGAGAGTGTCGCGGGCTCGTCATTGACGAGAATGTCAGGCACGACAGAGTACTGCGTCGCCGAGCCGTTAAGCTTGAAATGTATTTTTTTGCCCGTCGGCGGGTAGCCCATGGCCGAGAGTGCCTCGCCGATGCTGCGTGTGTCCTTCGTCGTGATGACGTCGCCGTCTTCGAGCAGCTGTCCCTCCGTGGGCTTTACGCCATTCACGAGTATTTCGGCAGGGAGCTCTCTTTCGTGGCCGTTTATGAACAGCTTGTATTTCTCCGGCATCTCCATGACGTCATCGGCTGTCACCTCGGGATTGGCGCCGTCCTCGCCGGGCTCTATCTCTATGCGGCTGCCGTCGGCAATCGGCGTGTCGAGCGTCGCGTCCTTGCCGTCGATTTTGAGCTTTGCCATCGTGCCCATCGTGCCACGGAAAAATTCTGGCTTGCCATTGACCGTGACTTTGAATCCGAGCCCCGGCTTTCCACTCATGTTCTTTAATTGAATGCCCGCGTTGAGGAGCGCGTCGGAAATGGTGAGGTCGCGGAAATTGAACAGCCTGTATTCATTTTCGCCGACGTATATCGTCAAAAAATGGAGCGTGTTGAGCGAGGCAATTTTGAGTATGCCAAGCGGCGTGACGGCGTCCGGCATTTTGAGTATCGCGGGCAGATTGTTTATGCCCTCAATGTTGTCGGGGTGGCGCACGGCGACTCTGCCGTCGGAGAGTGAGAGCTCCTTCGTGACGAAATCGGCGAGGTGAGGCGTGAGCGCACCGCCGCCTACGAGCAGAACGGCCTGTGGTTCGCCGCCGTTGAGGTCCATGATTTGCTTTGCAATGGCTGAGGCGAGTTTTTCGACTGTCGGGAGTATTGGGTCGATGATTTCTTTTGCGCGCACCTCGTGATGAATGCCGAGGATGTCGTCGTATTCGACGTCCTGTCCTTTCGTCGCCTCGCGCTTTATGCGCTCCGCGACGTTGAAGTCGAGCAGGAATTTCTGCGATATGGCCTCTGTGATTTCGTCGCCCGCCATCGGCACCATGCCGTAGGCGATGACGGAGCCGTTTTTCGTGATGGCGACGTCCGACGTGCCGGCGCCGATGTCGACGAGCACGAGATTGAGGTGGCGCATCGTCGGCGGGATGAGCACGTTGATGGCGGCGATAGGCTCGAGCGTGATGGCTTTCATCTCAAGGTGCGTCGCCTGCAGCGCGGAGTCCATCGAGTCGATGACTTGGCGCGGCAGGAACGTGGCGATGACGGTCGCCGTGGCGTGGCGCCCGCGCTGGCCGACGAGCGTTTTGAGCTGGCTGTCGTCGAGCGTGTAGTTTATGGTGCTGTAGCCGACGCAGTAGTAGCGCGTCGCGTCGATGGTGCCGCCCTCGGCGAGCTTTGCCTGTGCGGCCTGCACGCCTGCGAAGTCGAGCCTGCGCTCCTGCTCGCTCGTGATGATGCCGCTGAACTCCATCTCGGCCTCGGCGGTCATCGTGTAGAGCGCGCGGCCTGCCGCAGCGACGGCGACGCTCTTGAGCGGGCCGACTTTGTCCTCTAGCAGTTTCTTCACGGCGGTGATGACAGCCGCGACCTGAGGCACGTCGTGTATCTGGCCGTCGAGCATGGCGCGCGTCTTGTGCTCTTGACGCTCCGTGTCAATCACGGTGAGGCTGCCGTCGTCCTCGCGATGCGCGACGATGCCGATGACGCTTCGCGTGCCGATGTCGAGCGCGAATATGTTGTTCTTGTTTTCCTGAGGCTTTTCCGTCGCGGCCGCTATCTTTTTGCGCGTTGTTTTAGGTGGCTTCGTTGCTTTTGCGCTCGCGCGCTTCGTCGTTGATTTCGTTTTCGTCGATTTTTTTGCGCTCGCCGATTTCGCGGCCTGCGCTTTTTCGGCGTCGCTCTTGCGCGGGCGGCCTCTCTTCCTCGGTGCGGGCTTCGGCGCTTCCTCTGCCTTTGGCGCCGCGCTGTCTGCTGGCTTCACGTTCGCCGTGCTCGGCGCCTCGTCTTTCACCGTCACCGCTTCAGTCGGCGCGACTTTTTTCTCGGCGTCATTTTCTTTTGCTTTATGTGTCGTTTTTTTCTCAGTTGGCATGTGACAATCTCCTTCTAAGATAAAATAAAATGTCTTTCTAAAATTTTGCTCTCGCCACTTTAAGTGTACTCTTATAATATAAATTCGATGAAATTTTCTTTTTTCCTGCATGACTCAGAGAAAATTTTGATGAATTTCGTGATGGTTCGTGCAGGAAATTTCTTTTAAAAATAGAATATAATATAAATACACATTTTATTCGGGAATATTTGAAGAAATGCGCTTGCATTTTGCAGGGTTTTGAGCTTTGAACTTTGGAATTTTCAATTTTGAATTGGGGGCATCTCTATGGCTGAGAAAATTTATGATATAAAAAATGGCGAGGTCATCACGGGCAGCGATTTCAAGCGCATGGTGGCGGGCGCGTACAGCGAATTTTTGCTCGAGTATGAGAATATCAACGAGCTCGAGAAAAAGGAGCACCCGACGTATCACGGCCACCCGGGGACAGACATACTGCGCACGATGGGCGCGGCGGTGATGCCGCTCACGGACACGGAGGACGACACGATCGGCGGGCTTGCGCGCCGCGTCGCGACGGCGGCGATACTAGGCGCGCGTGGCAATGCGGGCGTCGTGCTCTCGCAAATTCTGCGCGGCATAGCGAAAGGGCTCCTCGGCAAATTTACGGCGACGTCGTCGGAATTCGGCAAGGCTTTCCAGTACGGCATCCTCTACGCGCAGAGGGTTCTCCCAGAGGAAGCGGAGCACCCTGAGCGTCCGATGGTGACGGCGGCGCGAGCTGTGGCGAAGGGCGCGTATCACGCGGTCAGGGCAAATCTCCCGATACTCGAGATACTCGACGCGGCTGTCGAGGCGGGGCGCCTCCCAGAGCATGATGGCCGCGAGCTCGAGGTCGGCGAGAAAATCGTGCTCGATTTCCTCTGCGGCTGTCAAAATGGATTGCGCGGCAATTTCGTGTCTCCGAGCCTTTCATTCACGTCGGGCTCGAATGGCAGCAATGCGGGCTTGCCAAATCCAAAGGACGACGAGGTGCATCCGTATTGTCTCACGTTCCGCGTGAAGGGGACGAATGCCGACCCAAACGAGGTCGAGGAGCATTTGAAGGACGACGCCTCAAGCATCGTGCTCGAGCAAAAGCGAACGCAGCTCATGGTGCACCTTCACACGGCGCACCCGGGCGCTGTCATAGAGCAGTGCCTTGGCCTTGGCTCCATTCATGACTTGCGCATGGCGAACATGGCGGAGCCGCACACGATGACGGCGGCGCATGAGCCGCTCATGGGCGTCGCGCTGCTCGCGATTGCGCACGACGAGGCGCACGCGGAGAAGCTGCAGGAGTCAGGCGCAAATCTCATCGCGATGGGCGGCGACGACGACCCACCGTCCGTCGGCACGCTCGTCAACGCGGCGCACAGCGACCTCGCGTCGTCGTATGTGATGGTCGGCGACAGTCCGAGGCTCGCACTCGTGCTCTCGCAGGTGAAGCGCATACTCGGTCAGCGCGTCGAGATTGTGAACGTCGAGAGCGTCGCCGAGCAAGTGACGGCCATTCGTGGATTTGACAAGCACCTCTCGGCGGCGGCCAATGCCGAACGCATGAGGCAGAGGCTCACGGATAAATAATTCATGCAAATAATTCGTATATGAAAATCATTGAATATCTTCGCGGTAATCCCGACCTCGCCGTGGCGGGCGTCTTTGCCGTGATTACGTCGCTCGCCGTGCCGTTCGAGCCGCGCGCAATGGCGATGAGCGTCAACTACGCGCTTTTGCTCCTGTTGTTTTGCCTCATGGCAATCGTTCAGGGACTGCGCGAGAGCGGCGTCTTCTCATCTTTTTATCAGCGCGTCTTTCATGGCGCAGTGTCGAGCCGCAGCCTCAGCCGATTTTTCATTTTCAGTTGCTTTTTCGGCTCGATGCTCATCACGAACGACGTCTCGCTCATCATATTCGTGCCGCTCGCGATAACGACGCTGACGGAGGCGCGCTGCATGGGGCTGTTCATTCCCGTCGTCACGTGGCAAACGATTGCCGCGAACATGGGGAGCATGCTGACGCCGATAGGCAATCCGCAAAATCTTTTCATCTACGAGCACTACACGCTCAGCATCGTCACGTTTCTCTCGTATACGGCGCCGACTGTCGTCGTGAGCGGCATCGTCATATATGCGGCGACGTGCTCGCTGCCCGACAAAATGGTGACGCTCGCGAATGAAAATGCTGAGGCGCATCACATATCACATGGGCGCGTTGCGATGCTCACGTTGCTTTTCGTCGTGTGCCTGCTCGATGTGCTGCGCGTCATACCGCCGTGGCTCATGGCGCTCATCGTCTTGCCCGTCATCGCGGTGAAATCGCCGCATCTTTTCCGTGCCGTTGATTACAAGCTCCTCATGCTGTTCGTTTTTCTTTTCATCGGTGTCGGCAATCTCACGCGTGTGCCCGAGGTCAGCGCGTTCGCAACGCGGTTGCTCACGGGTCACGAATTCATCGTCTCGCTCATCCTTTGCCAATTCATCAGCAACGTGCCGGCGACCGTCATGCTCGCGCCTTACACGGACGCGGCGCATGAACTGTTGCTCGGCGTGAACATCGGCGGCCTCGGCACCATCATCGCGTCGATGGCGAGCATCATCTCATTCAAGGCGTATATCAAAACGCGTCACAGCAGAACAAAAAAATATTTGCTCGTCTTCACGGCGGCGAATATCGGCTTGCTCGCGCTGCTGTTGGTGCTGTATTTTGTGCTTGATTGGAAATAAAATAGGAATCAAAAATCCCTGCGTGGCGATGATGCTTCGCAGGGATTTTTTGTGGTTATGAAAATGTTGTGTAAGCAATGACCCTCTCCGCCTCGCATTCGCTCGGCACCTCCCCCAGAGTGGGAGGCTGGCGTTACAGACGCTGAGATTATTTAGTGTAAGTTCAATAAGCACCAAATTTGAGCCAGACTTTCAATGTTGCCCGCGTCATGCCAAAACATACCCTCACAAAAAT
>OMWN01000044.1 GCA_900314765.1 uncultured Selenomonadales bacterium
ATTTCATGGTAAGCCTCCTGTCCAGTTTTTTGTATGGGGGTGTCTGATTTATGCCCCCCTGCTGTCCAGTTTTAGTTTACCACTTCAATGTGTGAATCGATTCAGCGAATGTAAATAATCACAGACTCTGTAACGCCAGCCTCCCCAATGGGGGGCAAACATGCCAGTGGCATGTTTGCGCGAGCGACTGCGAGGCGGAGAGGGTAACTCATCACAATTAAAAACTCATGAGAGGATATCAACCGAAATAAAGGGGGTATGCATATGAAGCAATATATTGTCACGGGCATGAGCTGCGCGGCATGCGTTGCCCGTGTGGAGAAAGCCGTGAGCAAAGTGCCGGGGGTATCGTCGTGCGCCGTGAGCCTGCTCACGAATTCTATGGGCGTCGAGGGAACGGCGTCGGACGCTGACATCGTGGCCGCCGTGACGAATGCGGGCTACGGCGCATCGCCGAAAGAAAGCGCCGCAACGAAGAAAAAGGGTCGGGGGGTATCCGAGACGCTCCGAGAGGATGCGGACGCGCTCGCCGACCACGAGACGCCCGTGCTCAAAAAGCGTCTCGTCGCATCGCTCGGTTTCCTCGCGGTGCTCATGTACGTCTCGATGGGTCACACGATGATGGGATGGCCTGTGCCGTCGTTCCTCGAGGGCAACGTCATCGGCATCGCCATCGTTGAGCTCGTGCTGAGCGCCATCGTCATGGTCATAAATCAGAAATTTTTCGTGAGCGGCGGCAAAAGCCTCATCGCGGGTGCGCCGAACATGGATACGCTTGTAGCGCTCGGCTCATTCGCATCGTTCGTGTACAGCGTCGCGGCGACGCTCCGCATGACGACGGCTGCACTCGCGGGTGACACCGCCATGATGTCGATGCTGAGCCACGACCTCTACTTTGAGTCGGCGGCGATGATACTCGCGCTGATTACTGTCGGCAAAATGCTCGAAGCGCGCTCGAAGGGCAAGACGACGGACGCACTGAAATCGCTCTTGTCGCTCGCGCCGAAAACAGCGACCGTCGTGCGTGACGGTGCGGAGCAGACGGTACCCGTCGATGACGTGCGCGAGGGCGAAATCTTCGTCGTGCGGCCGGGCGGCACGATACCCGTCGACGGCGTCATCATCGAGGGCGCAAGCTCCGTGGATGAGTCCGCCATCACGGGCGAGAGCTTGCCCGTCGACAAGGTCGTGGGCGACGAGGTCACATCGGCGACAATCAATCAGTCGGGCTTCCTGCGCTGCCGTGCGACGCGTGTCGGCGAGGACACGACGCTTGCGCAAATCATAGAGCTCGTCGAGAATGCGGCCGCAACGAAGGCGCCTATCGCGAAGGTCGCCGACAAAGTGTCGGGCGTGTTCGTTCCTGCCGTCATACTCGTGGCCGCCGTGACGACGATAATATGGATGGCCACGGGCGCACCGCTTGGCGACGCCATTTCGCGCGGCATCGCGGTGCTCGTCATATCGTGCCCATGCGCGCTCGGTCTCGCGACGCCAGTCGCAATCATGGCGGGCAGTGGTCGCGCCGCGAAAAACGGCATCCTTTTCAAGACGGCGGCATCGCTTGAGTCGGCTGGCCGCACAAAAATCGTTGCGCTCGACAAGACGGGCACCATCACGAAGGGTGAGCCAAGTGTAACGGACATCGTGCCAGCAGATGGATTTACTGAGAGCGAACTTCTCACTGTTGCGTGCTCGCTCGAGAGTCAGAGTGAGCATCCGATTGCGCGCGCTGTCAACGAGCGCGCCGAGGCGGACGGCATAAAGGCGAGCGCTGTCACGGGATTTGAGGCATTGCCAGGTCATGGCCTCACGGCGATTATTGACGGCGAGACGCTTTTCGGCGGCAGCCTCGAATTCATCGCGGAAAAAGTCACGATTGACGAAGGCATGAGGCAAAAAGCCGCGGAGCTATCGGAAAATGGCAAGACGCCGCTCTTTTTCTTGAAGGGCGAAAAGCTCGTCGGCATGATTGCCGTGGCCGACACGATAAAAGAGGATAGCCGCGCGGCTATCGCCGAAATGAAAAATATGGGCCTGCGCGTCGTCATGATCACGGGCGACAATCAGCGCACAGCCGAGGCGATAGGGCGCGAGGCGGGTGTCGATGCCGTCATCGCGGGCGTGCTGCCAGACGGCAAGGAGGCCGCGATAAGAGAGCTCCAGCGCTACGGCGAGGTCGCGATGGTCGGCGACGGCATAAACGACGCGCCCGCACTCACGCGCGCCGAGACGGGCATCGCCATCGGCGCGGGCACGGACATCGCCATCGACGCGGCGGACGTCGTTGTCATGAAAAGCCGCCTCACGGACGTGGCCGCAGCCATCAGACTCAGCCGCGCGACGCTGAGGAACATCCACGAAAATCTTTTCTGGGCGTTTTTCTACAACGTCATCGGCATTCCGCTCGCGGCGGGCGCATGGATACCGCTTTTCGGCTGGCGCCTGAGCCCGATGTTCGCGGCGGCGGCGATGAGCCTGTCGAGCTTTACCGTCGTGACGAATGCGCTGAGGCTGAATTTCTTCGATCTGCTCGACGCGTCGCACGACAAAAGAAAAGAGGCAGTGAGCCTCCCTGTGTCTATCATGGAGGCTTCGGCAATAGATAATTCAACAAAATCAAATGAGGTGCAGAAAATGAAAAAACAAATGAAAATCGAAGGCATGATGTGTGGTCACTGCGAGGCAACCGTCAAGAAGGCGCTCGAGTCGCTCGACGGCGTCACCGAGGCCGTCGTCTCGCACGAGAGCGGCACGGCGGACGTCACGATGACAAAGGACGTTGCGAACGACGTGCTCAAGAAAGCCGTCGAGGACAAGGATTATAAAGTCATCTCCGTCGCGTGAAAATTTGATTGAGATGTGAAACACTCTATAGAGAGATGAAATGGAAATGGCGCTCCGATGAAAATCGGGGCGCCATTTTTAGGAAACGCTGATTTGTAGAAATTATAAGTATCTGATTTCGCAAGTTCATGATTAATTGAAGTAGGCGTATTAGTCGGTGTTTTTTGTAATGCTACTTTAATTTTCAAGTGGTAAATTCTAATCGTATTAATATTGTTTGCGCCATAGTTTCGTCACATTTTAATGGCAGAATCATATCATCGAAAGGAAAGATAGAGCAGAAAATTAGAGTAAATTTTAGGAGGCATGTCATTATGAAAAGCATGAAGAAAAAATTAGCAGCACTCGCAGTTGGTGCGATTTTTGCGGCGACGGCCATACCATCGTTCGCGTTCGCGGACAATGGCTACGGGCGTGGCTGCCCGGGCGGTGGCAGAGGCCCTGCGTATTGCTATGACGAGCGTGGTGGCCGTAGTGACAGCGATGAACGCAGTGAGCGCGTGGAGTCGATGGACAAAAGCGAGATCGCGTTGCAGATTGCTGAGGACTTCGGGCTCTCCGCCGACGAGATTTCGTCGTACCTTGACGAGAGCGAGAGGGAGCCGCGCGACGTCATGCAGATAGCGTTTCTCGCGAAGGCGAGCGGCAAATCGTTCGCCGACGTCGCCGCCATGAGGGAGGACGGCATGAGCATGCGCGAGGTGTTCTCGGAGCTCGGCATCACGCGGGGGGAGATGCGGGCGGCACACGATGACCTCATCGTCTCGCGCATCATGCGTGACGGCTACACGAATCTCACGCGCGATGAGATTTCGTCGCTCATGGGCGACGGCTATCACCCGATGGACATCGCGGCGGCGGGTGCCATCGCGAAGGCGAAGTCAATGGATGTGAAGTCCGTGCTCGACATGAAGAAGATAAACAACAGATGGCACGACGTCGCGAAGGAGCTCGGCGTCGATGAGAAGGTCGTCGACGAGGTCATGCACCCATACGCAGGTCACGGGACGGGCGGCATGGGATTTGAGGGCGGCTTTGGCGGCGGTCCAATGATGGGCGGCGGACCGATGATGGGCGGCGAGCCGCCGATGCACGACGGCGCCCCCGACGGCGAGCATGACGGCGCGCCGATGCATGACAGCGAGCACGATGCTGAGTAAATTTTAATCATAATCAACTAACAAAGCGGGTAACAGAATTTTAACTGTTATCCGCTTTTTATTGTGCTATAATTTATTGCTAAACACACATCAATTTTGCAAGGAAGTCTTTTCATTGGACACGCTGAATGTAAAGATGAAGCTCATCGTATTCGCCATAGACCTCATTTGCCCGCTTGTCATTGGCTATGCCTGCAAATATCAGCACCGCTTCGGCGACGATTTCTTCAACAAGATGATACTCAACAACATCATGATTGTCTGCCCCGTCGTCTCGTTCCTCGCGTTCTGGATCATGCCGCTGACGCGCGAGCTCTTGCTGCTGCCCGTGCTATCGCTCGCGATGATGGCCGTGCCCGGCGCGATTGGATTTTTTGCCGCGCGCAGGAAATACGTGGGGAGCTTCGGCGAGCAGGGCGCTTTCGTCATGGCGGCGTGCCTCTCGAATATCGGCGCCATCGGCGGCGTCTGCGTGTTTCTCATCTACGGCGAGCAGGGCTACGGCTATCAGCAGATTGCGGTGCTCGTGCAGTATATATTCATGTTCATGATTTGCTACCCGCTCGCCCAGTGGTACGAGGCGAATGAAAACGGCCGCAGTGCGAAAAAAGTCTCAATCATCTCGATGATTTTCACGAAAAAGCAGCTCGCCGTGCTCGGCATACTTGCGGGCGGACTCCTGCAGCTCGCGGGCATCGCGCGTCCTCATGAGCTCGACGGCGTCGCGGAGCTGTTCATTCACGCGGGCGCGTGGACGGGCCTCATCCCTGTCGGCTACTCCATCGATTTTCCAAAGGTGCGCAAATACGCTTTCTCGCTTTTCGACATGGCGTTCATCAAATTCATCGCGACGCCGCTTTTGATGTGCGGTCTCACGGCTCTGTCGGGCGTCAGCCACACGATGGCGGGCACCATCATCGTGCTCTCCGCGATGCCGACTGCCATCAACGCCGTCGTCACGGCGCGCCTCTATCGGCTCAATATCGACCTCGACGTCGCGTCGTTCCTCATCACGACGCTCATATTCATATTCGCGGTCTATCCCGTGATGTTCATTCTCTTGACGCGCTGAGGGAAGTCCTTGCAAACCGTTTCATTTATGATATAATAATTGTCAACCAAAAGTTTAAATTAGGTTGACAATCAGGAGGGCACGAAATGAAAGCAAGGGAAATCTCAGAAATTGCAATCATCGCTGCGGTCATCACCATCATGGGCGCCATAAAAATACCGAGCATCATGCCGGGCATGGAGTTTCAGCTGTCTGCGCCGTTCGCTGTCGCCGTCTGCGCCGTATTCGGGTTCAAGAAATACATCATCGCGGGCGTGCTGTCGAGCATGATATCGCTGATGCTCGGCACACATACGATTTTCAATGTCGCAATAGCGATGGAGTTTCGCATCGTCGCGGGTCTCATCGTCACACTCGCGCAGGGGCGTATGCCACTCATCATGATCGCGGGGCCGCTCGGCACGCTTGCCGCTCGCCTCACGCTCTCCGTCGTGCTCGGCAAGGCGGCGCTCGCTCTCGCAGCGGCTGCAGTCCCCGGCATGATATTCACGTTCATCGCGACGCCGTTCTTCGTGAAGCTCGTCGATCGCATACAGCTCATGCGCCGTGTGCGTGCGGGTGTTGACGCGCCAGAGCAATAAAAGGTGAATGAGGCAGAGCGGCAATGAGACAACCCTCTCCGCCTCGCATTCGCTCGCGTAAACATGCCACTGGCATGTTTACCCCCCATAGGGGAGGCTGGCGTTACAGATTCTAAGATTATTCACATTAGCTAGATAAGCGACTAATGAAAGTGTGAAGTCCTAATTCTATAGTTAAGTTTTACACGTCAAAGACTCTCAAACTATGCCTCCCACTTTGGGGGAGGTGGCCCGCAGGGGCCGGAGAGGGTCGTGCAAAAGTATAGTTTCACGATTATTTCCGAGGCGATGCCAGTCCGAAGTAATTTAGCAATTTCATACAGGCTTTTAGGCTGGCTCCGAAGCGGCGTGTTTTCGGTTTTGCCGCGAGGAAGCCAGCATTAGAGCCTGTCGAAATTGCGCAGTGGATGAGGACTGGCATCGCCGAGCCATTTTCACACCGCACACACTAAAAAAACTCTCAATCACATGCGAATCATTTCGCACACGATTGAGAGTTTTTGTTTACAGGTCACCGCGCAAATACAAGAAGCTGATGATCTCAAATGCCAGTGCCACGGACGACATCACCGTGAAGGCGAGGGCGCCGCGAGCAGCGTCGTCATCTTTTCTGATGCCGAAGATTTTCATTACCCAGTAGCAGACGAGGAACAATATGAGGCTGAATATGACGTTGCTGATGGTCACGATGATGGCCTCTCCTATCGTCGGCGTCTGCATGCCGCCGTAGCGATAGCTGATGACTTCGCCGAGGAGATATATGCCGACCGCGCCGCCGCTGATATCACGCTTCGTCGCGATGTCGCCTTCGTTCGGGTCGTCTTTCGGTATGCGCGACGTGATGAACTGCTTGCAGGCGATGTAGGCGAGCGCCGTTGAGATGAAGCAGGCGATGCCCGCCTCGATGCTGATAGCTTCAAACATTTTTATTACGCTGTGCACTGTGGATTCCTCCTAAATTATTTCCTGCAACTCAGTCAGTATATCACACGGATGCGCCTGCGTCCATGATGAAGCGCTGCGCACATTTTTGCATACTGTATTCCTCTTTACAATATTCAGAAAATATGTTATGGTTAGGGGCGATGGACGGTATTCCTAGGTCGGGAGGCCAGCGGGAAACTGTACTTGATTTTTTGATTTTCCAATGAGGCAGGGCAGCGCATCACTAATCAAAAAGGTGAGGTGACGCAATGAGCCCAAAGGTAGGATTTATCGGAGCAGGAAAGGTTGGCACATCGCTCGGCAAAGTATTCGCTGAGCGAAAAGTTGAAGTTACAGGCTACTTTAGCCGCAGCATCCAATCTGCCAAAGAGGCGGCAACATTCACGAATTCACGCGTCTACGATACCGTGGGCGCAGTACTGAAAGACTCGGATGTGCTGTTCATCACTGTCCCGGACGGCGCTATTTCAGATGTGTATAGTGCCCTCCCACGGGAGCTCCTCAGCGGGAAAATCATCTGCCACTCGTCGGGCGCCATGCGGGCGCGTGACGCATTCCCATGCATAGAGCAGGCAGGCGCATACGGGTACTCGGTCCATCCACTTTTCGCGGTCAGCGACAGATTTACGAGCTGGCGTGAAATGATGGATGTTTTTTTTACGATCGAGGGCTCAGAGGCGCGGCTTGATGATATGATGGGATGGCTCACGGCACTCGGGCTCCATGTCGCCGTCATCGACGGCAATAAGAAGGCGCTCTATCACGCAGCGGCCGCCATTGCGAGCAATCACGTCGTCGCGCTTTTCGCGGAGGCGCGTGACATGCTCGCGGAATGTGGATTCCCGCCGAATGAGGCCAGCGCGGCACTCTTAGCCCTTTTCCTCGGCAATGCGCATCATATCGCTGAGGTCGGCCCCGAGGCGGCGCTCACGGGTCCCGTGGAGCGTGGCGACGACAAGACAGTGGCAAAGCATCTATCAGCCATCACGGACGCTGATGACCGTGTGCTTTATCGGCTCATCACGCGGCGTCTCGTGAGGCTCGCGCAATCGAAGCACCCCGACCGCGACTATACCGCCATTGAGAATATCATTAACGATGAAAAGGATGGTACGCACTCATGAAGAACACTGTTGCAACATTCCAGAAAATGAAAGAGAACGGCGAGAAAATCTCAATGCTGACGTGCTATGACTACTCGACAGCGAAGCTCGAGGAGGCCGCGGGCATCAATGGCATTCTCGTCGGCGACTCGCTCGGCAATGTCATGCTTGGACTCCCCGACACGCTCTCCGTCACGATGGAGGACATGATCACGTATGGCCACGCCGTCGCGCGCGCATGCCATAACACGATGGTCGTCATCGACATGCCGTTCATGTCGTATCAAGAGTCTGTCGAGCAGGCCGTGCACAACGCGGGCCGTCTCATGAAGGAGGGCCGCGCCAACGCCGTGAAGCTCGAGGGCGGCGCATCGGTCTGCCCGCAGATAAAGGCCATCACGGCCGCGGGCATCCCAGTCATGGGACATATCGGCCTCACGCCGCAGTCCATCAACGCATTCGGCGGCAACAAGGTGCAGGGCAAAAATGAGGAACGCGCAAGGGAACTCATCGAGGATGCGCAGAAGCTCGAGGCTGCAGGCGCATACGCGATGGTGCTTGAATGCGTGCCCGCAAAGCTTGCCGCAATCATATCGAAAAAAGTTCATATCCCGACAATCGGCATTGGCGCAGGCGACGGCTGCGATGGACAGATACTCGTCTATCAGGACATGCTCGGCCTCTTCACCGACTACACACCGAAATTCGTCAAGAGATTTGCGACGCTCGGCGAGCAGATGACAGCCGCGTTCAAGAAATACGATGAGGAAGTCAAAGCGGGCACATTCCCAGACGAGGCACATTCATTCACCATCGCCGACGACGTGCTCGAAAAGCTCTACTGATAAAATTGCGATAAAATCATTCACGAAAATCGCATAAAAAAATACGGTGACGCCTGCGTCGGCATCACCGTATTTTTTGTGTCTTCGATTAAATTTTCAAATTTACTTCAAAAGTCTCATTTCCCTTGCCTGCTCGTGGAGACGCTCAATGCGGTCCTCAGTGGCAGGGTGCGTCGAGAAAAGGCTGATGAACGCGCGGTGCGAATTTTTCAGCGGGTTGATGATGAACATGTGCGCTGTCGCGGGTGTCGCGTCCGCCATCGGGCGCGCATGCGTCGCGTAGTAGTCGATTTTCTCGAGCGCGTCGGCGAGGTACATCGGGTTGCCGCAGATTTCGCCGCCGGAGCGGTCAGCCTCGTATTCACGTGAGCGCGAGATGGCGAGCTGAATGAGCGTTGCGGCGATAGGCGCGATGATGACGGTGAAGAGAAGCCCTATCGCGCCGCCGTTGTCGTCGCGGTCGCGGCCGCCCATGCCGAATATCGCCGCCCACTGCGCGATGTTCGCTATCCACGATATGACGCCCGCGATGGACGCCGCCACGGTCGAGATGAGCGTGTCGCGGTGCTTTATGTGCGACAGCTCATGGCCGAGCACGCCGCCGAGCTCGTTGTACTCGAGCGCGCGCATGATGCCCGTCGTGACGCAGACAGCCGCATGTGATGGGCTGCGCCCCGTCGCGAACGCGTTTGGCACGTCGCTGTTCATGATGCAGACCTTTGGCATCGGGAGATCCGCGTTGCGCGCGAGCTTTGCGACGAGATGATAGAGCTCTGGCGCCTGCGCCTCCGTGACCTCGCGCGCGCCGTACGCCTTGAGCACGAGCGAGTCACTGAACCAGTACGACACGAAATTGATGGCGAGCGAGATGACGAGCATCATGGTCGCGCCGTCGCGCCCGCCGACCGCGCCGCCGACAGCGACGAGCACGCCGCACAGCAGCGCCATGAGTATGGCAGTCTTTATAGTATTCACAGTACATTCCTCCTATTTGATGAAATAGACAATACATAAAAAATTTGTAAAATCGGTGAAATTGACAAAATTGACATAAGCGAAGAAATTTTGCCGTCACGTCTCGCGTCGAGATATAAGATTTTGTTTGAATAAAATATATCACAGATGATGATAAAAGTCAAAAGGTCAAAATATAATGATAGGATATTCCTAAATATTGTAAATTCAAACTGCACAAAAATGAGATGTATGATATACTTTTAAATCATGAAAAATTTTACAGCACTACAAAAGACAATTTTATCTGTGCTCGCGGCTGTTGTCATCGGCGTGTTTCTCGCTGTAGCGTCGCTTCCTGTGCCGATTTCTGCAGTGCGCCACGGACGGCTTCATCCTGATGAGACGTTTCGTCTCGAGGCGCATAGGGGCGGGCGTGATGAGCGGCCTGAGAATACGATCATGGCGTATGAGCACGCGATGAAGATGGGCGCGACTGTCGTCGAATGTGACATGCAGATGACGGGAGACGGCCATATCGTGATGTCGCATAATCCGACGCTTGACGCTGACATGGCGCGCGATGCAAGCGGCGCGTATGTTGCGCGTGACGCGCACGATTTGAGGCGCATGACGCTCGATGAGATACGCGTGTACGATGTGGGGACACCGCGTGCGGACTCTGACTACGAGAAAGCGCACGTGACGGAGGGCTACGTCTCTGGCTCCACGAAAATCCCGACGCTTGACGAGATGTTCGCGCTTGCAGATGCGGGCGGCTATGACAGCGTCAAGTTCGACGTCGAGACTAAGTCGTTCCCAGACCCGTCGTCTGGCTATCTCTACAAATATAATCCTGACCCCGAGCGATTTGTGAACGAGTTTTATCGCGTCGTGAAGGAGCATCACATGGAGCGACGTGTGACGCTGCAGTCGTTCGATTGGCGCACCATTGCCGCGATGAAGAGCATCGATGCATCTGTAGAATGTGCGGCGCTTTGGTCGCCGGGCATTGAGCGCGCGACAGACGGCGAAGGGCGCTCGTATCAGCTCGCAGGGATTAGGTTCATAGACTTTATGAAAGATCCAATCATCGCGGCTCATGAGATTGGCGCGGATATTTTCGGCTCTTCACCCATAAGTGTGGGTAACAATTTAACATCTACAGTTCCTCAAGCCGCAATATTCGCGGATTGAGGACGGTTTG
>OMWN01000070.1 GCA_900314765.1 uncultured Selenomonadales bacterium
ATTTCATGGTAAGCCTCCTGTCCAGTTTTTTGTATGGGGGTGTCTGATTTATGCCCCCCTGCTGTCCAGTTTTAGTTTACCACTTCAGATGCTTTACGATAGAATTGAAAGTGAACGATAGTCTTTCACTTTACAGCAAAGCAAACTGTGCATTTTCAATTACAGTGAACTGTGCAGTTACAATTTTCTTAATGAACCGCTTAGGCTAATGTAAATAATTTCAGCATCTGTAACGCCAGCCTCCCCAATGGGGGAGGTGCCGAGCGAATGCGAGGCGGAGAGGGTTGCACTTAACTATTCTGACGTATTCAACGGCGGTGGTGGGGTGACCATAGAGCACATAGTAATCCACTCAAAAAGAAAAGCGCTGATAAAATTTGGATGCCTAAATTTCATCAGCGCTTCTTTTGTTTCTAAACTTTACTCAATATCCAAATCAGCCGTGACCTGATAGTAGTCGCTCGCGTGGGCGGTGTAGTTTTTGACGTTGAACTTTGAAATTTGGCTCATCTGCAGGAACGAGCAGAAGACATAGCCGTTGTCGTCGAGTATCGCCTGCTGCATTTCGACAGCGAGCGCGGCGCGTTTTGCAGGGTCGAACTCGACCGCCATTTCTTTCTCGAGCGCTTCGAACTTGTCGCTGTGGAAGTGTCCGTTGTTGACAGCGGAGGAGTCGAGGCAGCACGACGTGAAGAAATATTCGGGGTCACCCGTCGGCGCCGTCACCATCGCGCTCGCGTAGACATCCCACTCGTCTGGGTTCTTGCGAATCTTGTTGTGGCCGGACGTCGAGTTGATTTCAACCTGTATGCCGATGTCCTTGAGCGTTGCCTGTGCGGACTCCGCGAGGAGCGGCAGCTCCTGACGGCTCGGATATGTGAGCCAGCGAATGACGAGCTTCTGTCCATTCTTCTCGCGAATGCCGTCGCCGTCCGTGTCAACCCAGCCCGCAGCCTCGAGCACTTTCTTTGCGCCCTCGGGGTCGTATGTCTCGGTATTCACTTTGTCGCCGCCGAACGCCATGCCCGCAGGGAACACGCCGTTGCCGACGTAGCCGTTGCCACTCAAAAGCGTCTTGACAAATCCCTCTTTGTTTATGCCCATCGCAATCGCTTTTCTGACGGCAGGGTCAGAGGTGATGGGACTCTTGTAGTTCATCCACGCGAAGAATGCGCGCGACGTTGCAATCTGTGAGAAATGATATTTGTCGTTTTGGAAAAGCGGGTAGCTCTCGTAAGCCATGCCATAAGCGGCATCGATTTCGCCAGACTGCAGCGCCTTGGCGAGCGTGTCACCGTTCGAAATCGTGCGAATCGTGAGCTCATCGATTTTCGGCGTGCCGCCCCAGTACTCCGTGTTCTTCTTGAGCGTGAGATGGTCGCCCGACTTGCAATCAACAGCGATGTACGGCCCCGTTCCCGCGACGATGCCGTCCTTCACGCCTGCCGCGACATCGACGATGCAGCCGTACGGGTCGCCGAGGTAGTTGAGCAGCGCCGGACGCGGCTCCTTCGTCTTGATGATGAGCTTCTGCCCGTTTGCCTCAATCGACTCGATGGCGAGGTCGCGCGGCGCACGGTCGTGATTCTTTATGAGGTGCTCGAGGCATTCCTTGACGCTTGCGGCGTCCATCACGCGGCCGCTGTGGAACTTCACGCCGTCGCGCAGCGTGATTTCCCATGTGAGTGGGTCGGTGTTCTGCCATGACGTCGCGAGCCACGGCTCTATCTCCATCTTGTCGGAGTAGCGCACGAGCGTCTCGCCGACGCCGTAGCGGATGCAGGCCCAGCCTGCGTAGTCCTTGTGCGGGTCGACATTCGGCTCCGCGTTCTCGGGGTTGAACGTCGTGTCGCCGATGACCATCTTCTTCGTCGTGTTCTGCGCCGCGCCGCCCCCTTGCTTTGAGCCACCGCCGCAGCCCGAGACGACAACCATCATCGCGGTCATCGCGAGCACCAAGAACATTGTGAAAATTTTCTTCATGATGTTCCTCCCAATATTTTTTCATAGAACGCTGTCGATGAGCATTTTCGTGTAATCGTCCTGCGGATTTCTTACGATGTCGCCGGGCTTGCCACGCTCGACGATTTTGCCATGCTGCATGACGATGGCGCTGTCGCAGAAATGCTGGACGAGCGCGATGTCGTGGCATATAAACAGGCACGTCATGTCCATCTCGTGAATGAGGCGCCGCAAAAGCGCGATGACCTCGCTCTGCACCGTGACATCGAGCGCGCTTGTCGCCTCGTCGCATATCAGCATCGCGGGGCGTATCGCTATGGCGCGCGCTATGGCGGCGCGCTGGCACTGGCCGCCGCTGACCTCGTGCGGGTATCGCGGGTAGAACTCCGCCGAGAGCCCGACGAGCGACAGTAGCCGCGTGACTTCATTTTTAACGTCGCCTGCGCTCATGCCGCTGTTTACGAGACTTTCGCCGATGCTTTCGCCGAGTTTCATGCGCGGGTCGAAAGACTCCATCGGCATCTGGAACACCATCTGCATTTTTCGCCACACATTTTTGAGGCTTTCGCCTTTCGCGTGTGTGATGTCCTCGCCGAAAAGCGTGATGCTCCCCGACGTCGCGTCAATGAATCGCGCTATCATGTTTGCGACCGTCGTCTTGCCGCTGCCCGACTCGCCGATGATGCCGAGACATTCACCGTTCATCACATCGAAGCTCACATCATTCACCGCGATGAAATCGGGTTGGCCATGACGCTTGAATACTTTTGTGAGATTTTTCACAGATAAAATTGGTGCGTTGTTTTTGTTCATGGTTATCACATCAAATCGTAAAATTTTTAGGTCAGACGACCCTCTCCGCCCCCTACGGGGGCACCTCCCCCAGAGTGGGAGGCATAGCGAAAGCGGTGCTTTAAGATATAATTGGAAGCGAAAGATAGTCCTTTAATTTAAATTAAATAATACAATGAAGCGGTGCATTTTCTTTTTAGTCGATTTCAACTTGTGTAAATAATCACAGAATCTGTAACGCCAGCCTCCCAAATGGGGGGCAAACATGCCAGTGGCATGTTTGCGCGAGCGAATGCGAGGCGGAGAGGGTTTACTTTATCTCTTTAGCCCTATCACCGACGAGATGAGTTTTTTCGTGTAGTCACTCTGCGGATTTGTCAGCACGTCGTTCGTTGGTCCGTATTCGACGGCGTGGCCGTCTTTCATGACGAGGAGTGTGTCGGAGAGTTCGCGCGCGACGCCGATGTTGTGCGTGACGATGATGATCGATGTGTGATAGACGTCTTTTATGATTTTCATTTCTTCGACGACGTCTTTCTGCGCGACGACGTCGAGCGCGCTTGTCGGCTCGTCCGCGAGGAGTATTTTCGGGTTCATCATCATGGCGGAGGCGATGCCGATGCGCTGCCTCATGCCGCCCGAGAGTTCGAATGGATAGCTTCCGAGTATTCTATCCGTGTCATCGAAACGCAGTCTTTCGAGGAGTCTTGAAATGTTCTCCGTGAATTCCGCGCGCTCAGCATTGCCATGCTCCAACATGGACTCATAAAGCTGGTCGCCGATTTTGCGCGACGGGCACAGCGCGTTGCCCGCATCCTGAAATATCATGGCGATTTCCTCGCCGTTTATGCGCCTCATCTCATCACGCGGCACATCGGGGAGGTCGAGCCCGCGATACCATATATCGCCGCGCGTCACGAGCCCGCCCGCGCCGAGGAGTCCCATCGCCGCGCGTATGAGCGTTGACTTGCCGCTGCCCGACTCGCCGACGATGCCGAGACATTCGCCCTCGTGCAGCGCGAAGCTCACATCGCTCACGACTTTGAGACCATCATAGGAGATGTCGACGCTTTCGTATGTGAGTATTTCATTCGCGCCGTTCGCACTTTTTTCAGCCGTTTCAATCGTCGCCATATCTCAGCGTCCCCTCCTCTTCGGGTCCATGTAGTCGCGGAGCGCGTCGCCGAAAAGATTGAAAATCATCACGGAGACAAATATCGCGCCGCCCGGCGCGAAGACTGCAATCGGTACCGTGCTCAGGAGCCTGCGCGTCTCGCTCATCATGCTGCCCCACTCCGCGATGGGCGGCTTTGCGCCGAGCCCGAGGAACGACAGCCCCGCGAGCTCCATCATCATTGTGCCAATGTCGAGCATCGACGTCACGATGATGGGCGTCAATATATTTGGCAATATGTGACGCACGATGATTTTCAGTGTGCCGCTGCCCGAGAGCCGAGCCGCGCGCATGTACGCCATCTCGCGAACGGACAGCGTCTTGCTTCGCGCGACGCGTGCGTATTTCGGCCACGATATGGCGGCGAGCGCTATGACGGCACTCATGATGCCGCCGCCCATGACGCCCGCGACCGCCATTGCAAAGACGAGCCCGGGGAACGCGAGAAACATATCGGCGGCGCGCATGAGCACCGTGTCGAGTCGGCCGCCGCGCCATCCGCATACGATGCCGATCGTCGTGCCGATGATGGTGATGGCGGCGACGAGCGAGAGCGATGAAAATATGCTGACGTGGCTCGCGGCGATGACGCGCGAAAGCATGTCGCGCCCATAGCGATCTGTGCCGAATATGTGTTCCGCCGACGGCGCTTGAAGCGCGATGTCGAGGTTCTGCGCGTACGGGTCATACGGGCAGAAGCTCTCCGCAAATGACGCCATCACGAGAAGCGCCAGCAAAAGCGCGCCGAAGAAAAAGAGCCGCGCCTTGACGTTTTTCTTCTTTACATGTTGTTCGCGAATCGTGGGAGTTTTGGATTTCGTTGAAATTGATGAAATTGATGAAATTGTCGTCGCAGCCGCTTGAGTCGAATTGTTTTCCATTGTCATTTTTCCGCCCCCAGACGCACGCGTGGGTCTATCACCACGTAGAGCATGTCCGTGACGAAATTCACGCCGACGTAGATGATGGCCATCCACACGACATACGCCTGTATCATCGGATAGTCACGCATCGTGATGGCATCGACGGCGAGCTTTCCGACGCCGTCCCACATGAATATGCTCTCGACGATGGCCGTGCCGCCGAGGAGCGAGCCGATCGACAGCGCGAGGAGCGTGAGAAGCGTCGAGAGCGACGAGCGCAGCACGCTCTTCGTCAGTATGACGCTCTCGCGCACGCCGCGCGCCCTCGCGCCCGTGACGTAGCCTTGCCCGAGCTCGTCGAGCACAGCGCCGCGCACTTGGCGAATGTATTTCGCCGTCATGGCGATGGCGAGTGTCATCGTCGGCATCACGGCAGACTCCAGCGTGACGCCGCTCGATATGACGGGCAACAGTCCGAGCTTTATCGCGAGGAAATTCATCAAAAGCAACGCGACGAAAAAGTTTGGCATTGAGTTGCCAATGAAGCTCAAGAAACGCACGACGTTATCGATGACGCTGTAAATTGTGCGATGAGTGCTGTCTTGCTCCGAGGCGGAGCGCTCAGCGGACACCGCCGCCAAAAGACCGAGCGGCACTGAAAGCACGATGGTCGCCGCGACGCTCATGACGGTCAAGAGGAGCGTCGCAGGCAGCTTCGACATGAACGTCTGAAAAACGTCGCGCCCCGATATGAAGCTCTTGCCCATGTCGCCCGTCATCATGTTGCCGAGCCACACGAAGTACTGCACGATGAACGGCTTGTCGAGGCCGAGCCGCGCGCGCGCCGCATCGAGCGTCTCCTCCGAGACAGCCGCGCCCGCGTTTGAGTACATCTCCGTCACGGCGTCGCTGCCCGCGACCTGCATCATCGCAAATGAGAGAAACGTGATGCCAATCAGTATCGGCACGAGCTGAATCATTCGCGACGCAAAATATTTTCTGACGTTCAAATTCCTGTCTTCCTTTCATAAAACGAATCGAATTCACTCAGTCAAAATAATTTTCTTTAATAGTATCTTAAATAAAAATGTGCCACAAGCCTGTGCAGGGGATAGAAAATCAGGAAGAATGAAAAAAGGGACGCCATTTTCATCGTGAGAGATGAAAATGACGTCCTGTTTTTTGAGTGTGTGAATGTGATGAGTTCGATGTTGCGCTGCCTCAGTTGCTTCGCAAACCCTCTCCGCCTCGCATTCGCTCGGCACCTCCCCCATTGGGGAGGCTGGCGTTACAGATGCTGAGATTATTTAGACTAGTTAAATCGATGTAAACATTGAAGTGCGAGGCCTTTACACTAGCTAAACAATCGATTAGTGATAGTGTATAGTGTTTATTCAATCGTTAAGTTCTAGCGTGCAAAGCCTTTCATTCTATGCCTCCCACTCTGGGGGAGGTGGCCCCGCAGGGGCCGGAGAGGGTTGTGCTAAACTCAAGAGTTAAATACTGTCCTCCGAGGTGATGCCAGTCCGAAGTAGCTTAGCGATTTCATACAGGCTCTTTGGCTGGCGCCGAAGCGGCGTGTTTACGCTTTTGCCGCGAGGAAGCCAGCGTTAGAGCCTGTCGAAATTGCGCAGTGGATGAGGACTGGCATCACCGAGTGTTTTACATCCTCTATTCCTCTCTCACCACTTCATTGTTTTCTTTCTGTTCCTTTTCGGGGGGGTGTACTCCGCCATATTGGGCTGTAGACCATGAATGTGACGATGTTGCCTTCCTGCGCGAATGAGAGAATCGCGTCGTGCTTTTTGCGGAATTCTTTTATGGAGATCATGCCTGTGCCGTGTCCGCCGCCCGCGATGGATTCGTCGCCGTCAGCGACAGATATGGACGGCAGTCCATCGTCATCGAGCGGCACTTGTTTGTCGTACGTGTTCGCGACGGTGAGCATGACTTCATCCGTCATGGCGTCGAGCGACGTGCTGCTCGACTCGGGGACGTTCAGCGAGAGGCTGATATGGCGGTTCCACTCGGGCTGCGTCATGCACGCCTTTATGGCGTTGTCCATGAGGTTCGCGATGACGAGCGCGAATTCTTCGCAGTATTGCAAATCTTTGAGCACTATCGGGAAATGTATGTCGTATTCGATGTCTATGCCGCTGTCTTTCGCGCGGTCTATGTATATGGCGAGCGTCGCGTTTATGATGGGGTCCATGGCGAGATGTGTCGTCACGGTGTTTTTGAGCGTCTTGTCGAGATACGAGAGGTGCGACCGTATCTCGTCTCTTTGATTTTTTTCGTTGAGGTCATAGAGAAGCCGTATGCTGTGACGCATGTCGTGACGTATGATGGAGACGCGGCGCGCGTTCGCCTGCATGACATCCGCGCTGCTGACGAGCGTCGATATTTGACTTCTCAGGAGCTCTCTTTTTCTTTGCTCAGCGATGGCCTCGCCCTGCTGCACACGCTCGAGCGTCGTGTATTTGTATATGAGGAAAAAGCAGATCAGCGTGAAGACTCTCGACGGCGCATGAACAAACGACGTGAAAACCGTGCTGAAATACAAAGGCAGCTGGCACACGGCGATGGCGGCGGGCAAAAACGCTATGTAGTAGCCGAACGGCATGTCGTTTATGAGGCGCGTCGATGGCAAAATGCGCGTGAATACGTACCATGAAAGCGGAAGGAGCACGGTGTACGCCCCGAGATAGCAGACAGCCTGCAATGGCACGAATGTGGGCGTGCCGGCGTACGAAAGCATCAAAAGGACCGTGTTGCCTGTGGCGTGAAGTACATAGTAGTACAGCGTCTGCATGCCTAATACGAATATGTGCTGCGGCATGTAGTGCTTTATCGTGAGGACTTCGTTTATGAAAAACGGTATCCCTATAAGGGCGAGATGCTTTTTGTAGAGCGTGATGGATATATCCTCTCTCTCAAAAAACATCACCGTCAGCACGATGAGCTCCGCCACAGAAATGGCGAGTGCTCTCCGCCAGAAGCGTCGTCTCGTGTCATCGTCCATGACATGTCTGAAAGGAAGATAACGCAGTAATGTCCCGCCGACAGCGATGAGCGTCAGCGTGAACGGCATGGAGTCTATTGGTGCGAGCAATCTACAGTCACCACACTTTGAAAATTTTGTTGATGAGTTGATTCATTATATCACATTGCGAGATCGACGCCACTCGCAAAAAATCCCTGAGACGGGTACACGCCTCAGGGATTTCGTGGAAACATTGATTATTTCAGTACTTCAATTAATCAGTGTTTCCTAGGAGAGTAGGAGAATAAATCTTTTGTTGGTCTTGCGAATTACTGCAGCGATGCGGTGCCGTCGTTGTTCAGCGTGACCTGATATGTCGAAAGGAGATCGATGTCGTACCAGGAGATGGAGCTGCCATCCTCAAACACTGCGTTGATGTCCCACATCTGGGTGTTGCCGGCGTTGAAGTTGACCTGGAGAGCCTCGCCGTTGCCGAGGATCTGGGAGCCGAGGATGTCCTCCTGCCACTGGTCAGTCGATGCTGGGCTGATGTTGATCGTGTAGATTGGGAAGCCGGTGTTGTTGACGAGGACGAAGTCCTGTGGGCCAGCGAATGCGACAGCCGACATAGCCATGACGAAGAGTGCCGTGAGGAACATTACCTTCAGAGATTTGATCGATTTCATTTCAAAATACGCCTCCTGCAATTTGCATTTTGTTATTCGGTTGGCGGTGACCTGTACCTGCCATCGCCGATTACGATTTAATAATACCACGAAAAAAAATTTTTTGTTAATTTCATGTCTAATCGTTGATTTTTATGTCTAATCGTTGATTTTCATGCTGAAAATCGTGAATTTTTGCAGCCGCAGATGCTTGATTCTATTGGGCTCAAGGCAATTTTGGCCACGTTAAGACATTTTTTTCAACGATTAGCCGCAAATTGACACATTTCGATTTTTTTTGTTGTATTATGAATGTGTCGGATGGATTTGCCATCGGCAGAAAAGTATTCATAGTCTATTATAAAATTGGAGGAAAAGAAAATGAGAAAAAAATCAATGCCGGTCGGAGTTGTCTTGGGTATTTTTGGTTTTGCAGGCTTTTACACGGACGGCGTGAAAATGGGCGCGATATTTTTTATTGTGATGTCGGTTTTGTACTATCTCATCGCTATGGTGTCGCCGGATCTTTCTATTATCGGGGTAATAATAGGCGGCGCGGGCGGCTACTATCTCACGAAGCAGCACAATGAGAAAGTCGCCAAGGCCGAGGCTGAGTCCGCAGCGGATGAATGACATGGGATGCGTCGCGTCTCGAGGATGAGGCGACGATTCGAATGATTTATGGATTTCAATGCGTCTTGTCATGAATGGGGGGAAAGATATGGCAGAAGATGTGAACGCATTGGCGCCGCCGCATGATGCGGACGCGCCCGAGGAAGACATTTCGCTGATGACGCGCATATTGGCGGCGGCCGTGCACCTGGGCGCGTTCGTGGCGTGCATAGGATGGATCGTGTTTCCGCTCGTGGTATGGATTGGCGCGAGAAAAAATGTTTTCCTGTCGCGTCACGCGAGGCAGGCTTTCGTGGCACAGGTCGTCGTGCTCGTGATTTGTACCGAGATCGCGATTTGCGGCGACTCGTTTGACGCATTGGAGCCTGCGGTTTGGATTATGGTTGTCTTTATCGTGGCTCCGTGGTTCATCATGGCAGTGTACGGCGCGATCAGGGCTTTTGACAGGCATCCGTATGTGTATCCTTTCCTGCGCCCATTCATGATAGCATGAGAGCATGATATAATAAACGGAAAAATAAAAAAGGTGGTGAGCGCCGATGAATGTCGCGGTGGTGGAAGACAACCTTCTCGACATGAGGACGCTTAAAAAGACGCTGCGCGATTATGCGGGAGATGTTGACATTGATCTTTCCATCTCGACATTCGTGAGCGGCAGCGAGTTCAGAGAGTCGTTCAAGGGCGACGAGTACAGCATCATTTTCCTCGACATCTACATCGGCGAGGAGCACGGCAACGACATAGCGCGATGGATACGCACGATTGACAAGGACGTGGCCATCGTGTTCACGACGATGAGTCCCGATTTCGCGGTCGAGGGCTTTGCGGTGCGCGCGATGCATTATATATTGAAGCCCGTGACGAAGGCGGAGATTGCCGAGACGTTCAGCCGCTATTTCGCCATACACGAGCGCATGATAAAGCGGAAAAAGCAGGTCACGCTGCCGTGCGGCAAGGTAGACCTCACGATAGAGGTTGAGCGCATACTGTATCTGGAGCGTGACAACAGAGAGACGGTGATGCACTCGGAGCTTGGCGTCCACAGGGTGATGATGACGCTGAGGGACATCATGGACATGCTCCCCGAGGATATGTTCATCCGCACGCACAAAAGCTACATCGTGAATATGTCGGCGGTGGATCATCTGGCGGATGACGGGTTTCACATGAGGGACGGCGCCATCGTGCCCATCAGGGTGAACGGCGGCGGTCCCGTGAGGCTCAAATATATGCAGTTTGTCGCAGGCAACAAGAAGAGATGAGGTTATTCTGGCGATAATTTGAGGAAACACTGATTTTGATTAATCAGCGTTTCCTTAATGATGTGAAAAGAGGGAGAAGATGCGTATCTCAAACGCTCTGAAAAAATCTGCGGCGGCGCTCGCCGTGTCGGCGTTCGTACTGACGGGGTGCGGCGGCGGCTCGTCGTCGAGCGGCGCGGGCATAGAGCGCTCGACGGCGAATTTCGCGGACTCGTACAATAGCAGCGACACGTGGACGGTGTACTGGTATTTGTGTGGGTCGAATCTCGAGTCTGATTACGGCGCGGCGTCGGCCGACATCGAGGAGCTCAAGTCCGTGAATCTGCCGCCGAATGTGAAGGTGCTCGTGGAGACGGGCGGCTCGAACGTGTGGCACACGGACGGCATACCGTCGAACGCCCTCGCGAGGTTCCTCTACGATGAAAACGGCTGGACGAAGCTTGAGACGCTCCCCGACGCGAGCATGGCAGATCCCGCGACGGTGTCGGACTTCCTGCGGTTCGGCGAGGAGCATTATCCCGCGGATCACAAGGTGTTCGTATTTTGGGATCACGGCGGCGGCAGCATGCTCGGCGTCTGCCTCGATGACAAATATCAGAACATCATGAGCCTCGACCAAGTGAGGAGCGCATTCACATCCGTGTACGGGAGCAATCCCGACGCGCCGCCTTTCGAGCTCGTCGGATTTGACGCATGCCTCATGGCGACGATCGACACGGTGGAGTCGGTCTACGGCATATCGAAGTACATGGCGGCGTCGGAGGAGTCCGAGCCCGCTTGTGGGTGGAACTACAAGGGCTGGGTCGGCGCGCTCGCGCAAAATCCTGCGATGGGCGGCGACGCGCTCGGCAAGGCGATATGCGACACGTACATGGACGGCTGCGCCGAGATTGGTGAGGACGACATGGCGACGTTCTCCGTCATTGACGTCAGCAAATCGCCAAATTTGCAATCTGCGTATGGCGCGTACGGCATCGAGGCGCTGCGCTCCGCCGCGCAGAATCCGCAGAGATTTTTCTCGCAGCTCTCGCGTGATGCGGAGTCGTCGGAGAACTACGGCGGCAACACGAGGAGCCAAGGCTACATGAACATGGTCGACCTCGGCGACCTCGCGAAAAACACGAGCTCAACGATGCCGCAGACGTCGGCGTCGCTCAAGGCCGCCGTGAACGACGCCGTCCTGTACAAGGCGAACGGCGCGTACAGGACGGAGGGCACGGGCCTCTCGGGATTTTATTCTTATGATGGCGACCCGTCGTCGTGGCAATCGTACGCGAGCCTCGACGTCTCGTCCATGCCGATAAATTGCCTGTTCTACTATCTATTCTACGGCGAGATGCCGAACGAGGCACAGCAGTATCTATCGGGCGACCTCTCATACACGCCGCCCGCAGCGAGCAGCGGCTCACAGGCGCCACAGCCGCAGATCACTGTGCCGAGCACGGGCGGCGCGCAGACGATGCAAAACAATATTTTCAACGTCGCACAGCTCGAGAACACGCCCGTTGACATCGACAACGAAGGCTCGGCGTTCGTGCGTCTCTCGCCGTCGGCGATGGACATACTCACGTCCGTGCATTGCCAATTTTTCTACATGTCGGAGGCCGACGACATCATCGTCTACCTCGGCAGCGATGCGAACATAAACGCCGACTGGGACAGCGGCATATTCAAGGACAACTTCTTCGGCCAGTGGCCGATGCTCGACGGTCACCCCGTCTACGTCGAAATCACGTATGAGGGCGACGACTACAACGTCTACTCCGTGCCGGTGAAGCTCAACGGCGTGGAGTGCAACCTCGTCATCACGTACAGCTTCAAGGACGAGAAGTATCACATCCTCGGCGCGCGCAGGGGCATAGACCCGCAGTACGGCGTGCCCGACAGGAATCTCATCAAGCTGAAGGCGGGCGACACGATCACGACGATACACTTCGGCATGACGATGACGGGCGACGACATGGACTACACGCAGGTCGATGTCGATACGTTTACCCTTGGCGCAAATCCGAAGTTTGACGACGAAGACGTCGGAGAAGGCACATACGGCTACTACTTCGAATTCGTTGACCCGCTCAACAACAGCGCATGGTCTGAAATGGTCACATACACCATCGCGCCGAACGGCGAAATCACGACATCCGTCGGTGGTGGCGCAGGTGGTGGCGGCGGCTACGTCGACACCAGCAATAGCGGCGGTGGAATTGCTGCTGGCCTTAGTGGCGGTGGCTATAGCGATGGCGGCTACGGAAGCGGCGGCTATAACAACAATGGCGGCGGCTACGTCGACATGGGCGGTGGCGGCTACGACAATGGCGCCGGAGGCTCGGGCGGCGGCATCGCGGGCCAGCTGCTCGGGAATTGATGTATAGCGCCGCGAAAAAAGTATTTGACAATCGCAATCAAATTTTTCGGCGAAAGTTGAAAAATTTGATTCATATTCTCCACAACTCTCTTTGACAGAGCTTGCATGCGAGGCATGTGAGCTCCATTTTTTTTGGGATGCGTTCGCAATTCAAAAGTTTGTGTTGCTTTGCGCGATTTGCCGTTGTAAAACCCTCTCCGCCCCCTACGGGGGCACCTCCCCCAGAGTGGGAGGCATAGGATGAGAGGCTTTTTCGCTAAAATCCAACGATTGAATAGAAGATGCCACACTTTCATAGGCTGATAATTTAGCTAGTGTAAAGATTTCACACACTTTCATGAGTGAGCAAATCGTTTCATCTAATGTAGATAATCACAGAATCTGTTAAGGTAGCCTCCCACTTTGGGGGAGGTGCCGAGCGAATGCGAGGCGGAGAGGGTCATAGCACAGCTTACACATCAATTCAAATGATTGATATGAAAGCGGCGCTTATTTTTTTACATTATTTTTCGTGAAAAAGAAGGATTTTTATTCTTTATAGCGAAATAAACAAATGTAAAAGATAAAGCGTCAGCAAAAAATTTTCGCGCGAACGATTTGCGCAAAGTTGGCGACGACGCTATTGAATGAAATGAATGGATGAAAAGATGATATATGAGACGATATTTTTCATGAGCGATGCTTTGCGAATGATTGATGGAGGGGGCTTTGAGCTATGTCGCTTTTGATTGAGTCGTGCTGCTCGGTTGCGTTTTATTGCCAGCGGTGCGGCAGCATACATATCCACGACGTGCCGTATTTCACAGGGACGCGCGAGACGAAGATTCGCTGTGACAGCTGCGGTCACGAGCAGGGGCGCATCGTGCGGCTCAGCGGCTCGAGGTTCTCGATAGAACTCTCATGCGTCTCGTGCGGCACGATGAATCGCGTGACGTACACGACGAAGCACGCGCATCGCGTTGGCCTCGAGAAAATTTTTTGCAGCGCGGACCACTTCGAGCTCGGCTACATCGGCAAGCGCAAAAGAATCGAAGAGCTTATGGCGTTCAATCAGGCAGAGTTCGAGGCGATTCATCCAAACGATGGCAAGAACTTCATCGAAAAGCAGCACATATTGCTCGAGGCGCTGAACAGAGTGCACGACCTCGCGGCGCGTGGCGCCATCACGTGCCCGTGCGGCTCGGACGCGCTCGCGGCTGACATCCACGGCAACAGCATCGTGCTCGAGTGCGAGCACTGCGGCAGCGAGTACGTGCTGAGCGCGTCGAGCGCCGAAGACCTCGAGAAGATACAGAAAGACATGGCAATCAGCCTCATCGCGCCGGGCTCATTCGGCGCGATATGAAAAAATTTTTGACGCAGCTTAATATTGAATTTTACATTTTCTTTCGTGAGAGTGCGTATAGCACCGCGAAAGATTTTTTTATTTGCGGAAACGTTTGTTTGCAGCTGAACCCTCTCCGCCCCCTGCGGGGGCACCTCCCCCAGAGTGGGAGGCATAGGATGAGAGGCTTTGCACGCTAGAATTGAAGTGGTAAACTAAAACTGGACAGCAGGGGGGCATAAATTAGACACCCCCATACAAAAAACTGGACAGGAGGCTTACCATGAA
>OMWN01000017.1 GCA_900314765.1 uncultured Selenomonadales bacterium
CTCAACCAAGGCGCCATCACGGACGCTGAGGCAAAGGCGCGCCGAGAGAAAATCCAGAAGGAAGCAAATTTCTACGGCGCTATGGATGGTGCTTCGAAGTTCGTCAAAGGCGATGCGGTGGCATCGCTCGTCATTACGATGATAAATGTCGTCGGCGGCTTCATCATCGGCGTCGTGCAGCGAGACCTCACGATCGTGCAGGCGCTCCAGCAGTACACGCTCATGACGGTCGGCGATGGCCTCGTCGGTCAGATACCGGCGCTTTTGATTTCGACGGCCACGGGTCTCATCGTCACGCGCTCGGGCGCGGCGGAGGATACGAACCTCGGCAGCGATGTCGTCTCGCAGCTCTTCAAAAATTCGCGCGTGTTCTTCATCATCAGCGGCGTGCTCATTTTGCTCGCCATCGTGCCGGGACTCCCGGGCATACCGTTTGCTGCGCTCGCGTGCATCACGGCATTCATCGGCTATAGTCTGAGGAAATCGGAGCGTCAGCCAGAGGTGAGCGCCGAGGAGGAGGCGCGCGCCGCCGAGAAGAAAAAGCAGGAGGCAACGAAGCCGGAGAATATCGTGTCGCTGCTGCAGGTTGACCCGATGGAACTCGAGATTGGCTACAGCCTCATACCGCTCGTCGACACGGGGCAGGGCGGCGACCTATTGGAACGCATCGTCATGATACGCCGCCAGTGCGCGCTCGAGCTCGGCCTCGTCGTGCCGACGATTCGCATTCGCGACAACATACAGATAAAGCCAAACGCGTACATCATAAAGCTCAAGGGCATCGAGATTGCGAAAGGCGAGCTCATGCTCGACCATTACCTCGCGATGAACTCGGGCACCGTCTTTGAGGAAATCCCCGGCATAGAGACGACGGAGCCAGCGTTTGGCCTCCCCGCGCTCTGGATTACGGAGGCACAGCGCGAGCAGGCAGAGCTCAATGGCTACACCGTCGTCGATGCGGTCTCCGTGCTCGCGACGCACCTCACGGAAGTCATAAAGCAGCATGCGGATGAGATACTCGGCCGCAAGGAGACGCAGGACCTTGTTGACAATCTCAAGAAGTCTAACAGCTCGCTTGTCGATGAGGTCGTGCCGGACCTCATGAACGTTGGCGAAGTGCAGAAAGTGCTCGCGAATCTCCTGCGCGAACGCGTGTCGATACGCGATATGAGCACGATATTCGAGGTGCTCGCTGACTACGCGCGCGCGACGAAAGACACGGACATATTGACGGAATATGTGCGTCACGCGATGGCGCGCCAAATCACGCAGCAAAATCTCCAGAATGGCGTCATACCATGCGTCACGCTGGATCCAGTCATAGAAAATCGCATCGCGGGAGCGGTGCAGAGGACGGACCGCGGCTCTTATGTGAGCCTCGACCCCGATACAATGCAAAAACTCCTCACAGCGCTCGGCAATGAGCTGACAAAGCTCACGAATATGGGCTATCAGCCCATTGTGCTCACGAACCCAGCCATCAGGCCATATTTCAGGCGGCTGGTGGAGCGTGCGATACAGGGCATCATCGTGTTGTCGCATGCTGAGATAGAGCAGAGCGTCGAGCTTCAAATTCTTGGGGTGGTGAAAATATAATTGCAGATAAAGGTTTTCAAGGCCGCTGATCTCAAAGAGGCCATGGCAATGGTCAAGGATGAGCTCGGAAGCGACGCGGTCATACTTCATACAAAACGATATAAGCAGGGCGGCTTTTTGGGATACAAGAGCAAGGAAGTCGTCGAGGTCACGGCGGCAATAGACGACACGCCGCAGAGGCCAAAGGTCAAGCTGCCGCCGATGCGTCACACACGGGCGGCGACGAGACCCGTGGGTCCCGCTGTGCCGCCGCGCCGCGTGCTTGCACAGTACAAGACGGCCGGCACAGAGGAGGGCGTCTCATTGGCGCGCTCGCAAGAGATGACGACTGCGAGACAGCCGGAGCGCGCAGATGTGGACTACATGGAGCAAAGCGCGCCACAAGAGGCGCCGATTCAGCAGCCACGAATAAACCCACAGCCCGCACATCAGGTGCCACAGAGGAGGCGCCCCGCCGCGCAGAGACGCGCGCCGCGTGGCCGTCAGCCCGTGCAGGGCGGCGTATCACCGAGAACCGTACAGCCCACAATTTCACAAATGCCACAAGCACCACAAGCGCCGCAAATGCCACAGGCACAGCCTGTGCCTCGCGTAGAGCCGCGCACCGTTCGCATGGCACAGCCATACGTTGAGCCAGAGCTTTCGTATGTCGAGCCAGAGACGCTTCCGCCGATGGAGGCACAGCAGTCGTATGTCGAGATGGCGCCAGCACAGCCCGTGATGACGCCGCAGGAAATACAGCGTGAAGTCCAGAGAGAAGAAAAAAGAGAGGCGCAGGGCGAAATAAAGCCAGAGCCGCCGAGACCGCGCATCATAAAGGCGAAGCCGCGCAAGCGCACGATACACGTGCCGCAGGATATGCCCGTGAGCGCGACGGTCGCGCAGCCAGCGCCGATGAATGAGACGGCGCAGGTCGCGGAGAAGAACGAGAAAATACAGGCGCTCGAGGACGAACTCGCGCAGATGAGACAGATGCTGCGCCAAGTGATGAGCCAGCCGAAGAGCGACGATGAGATGATCACACTGCAGGACGCCGTGAAAGCACAGGCCGTGAACGAGACCGTCATGCAGGACATCATAAGAAAGATACCGCCAGCGACGCTCATGATGCCGCACGACTCCGAGGAGGCCATGAAGGCGCTCGCGGACTATCTGCACGGCGCCATCAAGGCGGGCACGGGCATTGGGCTGAAGGACGGGCGTCCGAAAATCGTGGCGCTCATCGGAACGACGGGCGTCGGCAAGACGACGACGATAGCAAAAATCGCCGCGCGTTTCGTCCTCGAGAAGGGCGTCAGCGTGGCACTCATAACGGCTGACACGTACAGGATTTCCGCCGTTGACCAGCTCAAGACATATTCAGACATCATCGGGCTGCCGCTCGAAATCGTTTATTCGGCGGAGGAGCTCAAGCCTGCGCTCAGAAAGCACAAGGACAAGCAGCTCATATTGATTGACACGGCGGGTCGCAGTCAGAACAACGAGTATCAAATGGAAGAACTCAAGGAGTTCCTCGCGGTCGATACGTCGATTGAAAAGCACCTCGTCATGAGCGCGACGACGAAAGAGCGTGACGCCGAGGCGATACTCGAGCGTTTCTCCGCCGTGCGGCCAGACCGCATGATTTTCACGAAAGTCGATGAGACGGACACGCTCGGATTCATTGTCAATCTGCTTTTCGACAGGCGCATTGCGCTCTCATATCTGACGAATGGACAGAGCGTGCCCGATGACATAGAGCCAGCCCGCCCAGAAGCACTGGCGCGGCTCCTGCTGAGGTGACGGTCATGGAAGATCAGGCAACGAGCCTCAGAAAGCTCATACGAAAAAATGAATATGAATATAAGGACAAGCAAGGCAATGCGCCAACGCAAGCGCAAGCGGTGAGCCCACAGCCCGCCGTGACGGCGCATCCTGCCCTTGGCGGCGCTCAGCATCAGCCGCGCGTGTACAGGCCGCAGAACTTTGACTTTGCGCAGCAGCAGCCAACGCAATCCACGGCACAGCCACCATATCAGCAGGCCGCGCCGTCTGCTCAGTCCGTCATGAATGCACAGCCCGCGTCGCAGATGACGCCGCATCCGACGATGCCCAATTATGCGCAGAGCTTCAATGCGCAGGCGCAGGGCACGTCGTTTTCTCAGCAGCGCACTGTATCGACGCAATCGCCTGTGCAGGCGGCGCCGCAGATGCAGGCTTCGCGCATTGGCGCTCAGCCTGTACAGCCAAATCAGCCGACGCAACAGGCCCCGTCGAAGCTACATATTTTTAGACCTGTCTCGTCTGCTCAGCCAACGAAGGACGTCGAGGCAAAAGGCTCGCGCACGATTGCCATCACGAGTGGCAAAGGCGGCGTCGGCAAGACGAATCTGACGGTGAATCTCGCCATTGCGCTTGGCCGCGAGGGCAAAAGAGTCCTCATCATAGACGCAGACCTCGGCATGGCGAACGTCGACGTCGTGCTCGGCACGTCGTCGAAGTATCACCTCATGCAACTCTTGGAGCCGGGCGTCACGCTCGAGGACATCATCATACACGGGCCGTACGGCGTCAACTACATCTCGGGCGGCTCAGCGATGGAGAAGGCCGTCGACCTCTCGCAGTTCGACAGGAGTCGTCTCATGGAAAAGCTCGCGCGCTGCGCTGAGATGGCCGACATTATTTTGATTGACACGGGCGCGGGCCTCGGCAAGAACGTCCTCGAGTTCATTCTCGCGGCCGATGAGGTGATACTCATCACGACGCCTGAGCCGACGGCGCTCACGGATGCCTACGGCGTCATGAAGGCGTACAGCAATCTCGCCGCTGAAAAAGACATGCGCCTCGTCGTGAACCGCATCTACGATGAGGAAGAGTGCGCGGACGTGCTGACGAAGCTAAGGCGCACGTCGGAGAAATTTCTCTCGATGCCGCTTGAGTCCCTCGGCGCGATATACGAAGACAGAAATGTCATGAACGCGGTCAAAAAGCAAACGCCGCTCCTTGCGGTTTTTCCGAATACGCTTGCTGCGCGCTGCATAGACGCCATAGCGAAGAACCTGCTTTATGGGCCTGGCCATGATGTAAAGTGGGGCTGGAGAGGCTTCCTGCAGAAGCTTCTCAAGTTCAAAGGCTGAAATAATAGAACTGAATATTAGAGAAGAATAAAGGAAAAATGAGATTTTTTAATCGTAAAAAGATGAATTTATCGTATAAAATAAAAGGAAGAAGGGCGTACGATGGCGAATAGTATTATTATGGGAAATAATATTATCAAGGCAGAAGCAATTCTGAAAATAGGTCAGCGCCTGTCGTTCTTTTCCGACAATGACAGCCAGAACGCGAGCCGCATAGAGGACATACTGAAGGATGAGCTGATCGTGGCTATGCCCATGGACGACAAGGGTCGCCCCGTCATCCCGATACGCGGCGAGCGCCTCTACGGTGCTGCCTATGATGACAAGTGTCAGTACAGATTCTTCTCCACACTAAAGAACAAGGGAATGCATGATGGCATACCGTGCTGGTGGATAGAGAAGCCCGAGAAAGTCGAGCGGCACCAGAACAGGGAGTTCGTGCGTGTGCGCGTCAATCTCCCGATGCAGGTGCAGCTCATGGACGACGACGGCGGATTTTTGCCGCCGCAGATGGTGACGGTGCTCGATTTGTCGGGCAGCGGGCTCGCGTTCAACAGCGAAAAATACGTGAGAGTCGAGTCGCAGGTCATCATGGAAATCAGAAATCTGCCAAACATTGGCACGCTCCGCGTGATGGGGCGCGTCATGCGCTGCATAAAAGTTGACCCGATGATCAAGGAATCACCGTACCGCGTCGGAGTGCGAATGCTTGATCTCGACAGGCCAACGAGAAATCGCCTTGTTCATTACATTTTTGGGATACAGCGTCAGGAGCTCAAGAAAGGGCTCGACACGACGGGGGTGAAAGGATGATCAAGGTCCTCATTGCCGACGACTCTGCGTTCATGCGCATGGTGCTGTCGGATTTGTTCAAGAAACAGCCGGACTTTGAGGTGCTCGACACGGCCAGAAATGGCAAGGAAGCATACGAGAAGGCACTGAGGCTGAAGCCGGACCTTGTAACGATGGACGTCAATATGCCGGTCATGGATGGGCTTGATGCGCTGCGGCACATCATGGAGGATTGCCCGACGGCGGTAATCATGTGCTCGAGTCTCACGAAGGACGGCGCTGACGCCACCATGAAGGCACTGAGCCTCGGAGCTGTCGATTTCATAAACAAGACCGGCGGCTCGATAATGCGTATTGACAGCATCGAGGATGAGATTCTGGCGAAGTGCAGAGCGGCGGCGGGCGCGCGCATCGGCGGAGTGGTGAGGAAGCCACGAGCGTCAATATTCGCGCCGAAGCCTCAGACGGGGTCATCGTCCAGCGCGGGCAAGCAGGAGTCGTTTTCGACGGTCGCGAAGCCGAATTTCCTATCGGCATGGCGAAAGCCCGTGACATCGGCGCCCGTGTTTCACACAGACTCAGCTCTCGTGTCGTCGGGCGGCAAGAACAAGCTCGTCGTCCTCGGGACATCGACGGGCGGGCCGAAAGCGCTGCAGACGGTCGTCGCGGGGCTGCCAAAAAATCTGCCGTGCGGCGTGCTCATCGTTCAGCACATGCCGCCGGGATTTACGAAGTCTCTCGCGGAGAGACTGGACGAAATATCTCAGGTCTCCGTCAAGGAGGCTGAGGATCATGAGCCAATACTGCCGGGCCATGTCTACATAGCGCCGGGCAATTATCATATGACTGTCGGGATGGGCAAGAACGGGCGCGAGGTCGCACTTAATCAAGACCCGCCGCTCGGGACGCTTCGGCCTGCGGCAGATGTGCTTTTCAAATCAGCCGCGCCGCTCGGCAGAGACATCGTGTCGGTCATACTCACGGGCATGGGGCAAGATGGATGCCTCGGGATGCAGGACATAAAGCGGCATGGCGGCTATATCATAGCCGAGGCCGAGAGCACCTGCGTCGTCTACGGCATGCCGAAGGCCGTTGTCGATCTCGGCATAGCCGATGAAATCCTGCCGCTTCAGCAGGTGGCCGGCGCAATAGCAAAAGCAGTTAATCGCTAAGTCATAATAAAAACAGGGGGAAGAGAAATGGACACGAATCAGTACATGGAAATGTTTTTGGAGGAATCGCGTGAACATTTGGATTCGCTCGATGACGGCCTGATGACCCTTGAAAAGGATCCAAGCGACCTGTCAGTCCTCAATGAGATCTTTCGCAACGCGCATACGCTGAAAGGCATGTCCGCGACGATGGGCTACAACAAGATTGCAGAGCTCACGCACGACATGGAGAACATACTGGATCTCCTGCGCAATGAGAAGATTGCGGTCTCTGAGGAAATCGTCGACACGCTCCTCAAATGCAAGGACGCGATCGAGCAGATGGTCGAGAGCATCGGCGACGGCGGCCCAGAGGACGTCGTCGACGTGAGCGAGGAGGCCGCAAAGCTCAAGGCCCTCGTGAGCGGCGGCAGTGCCCCAGCGCCAGCAGCTCCAGCTGCGGCCGCTCCGGCAGCGGCTCCTGCCGCAGAGCCTGAGCCTGTCGGCATGGAGTACAGCGACACGGACAGGGACGTCATAAAGCAGGCACAGGACAGCGGCCTGCGCGCTTTCCATATATCTGTCACACTCACAGAGTCGTGCATACTGAAGTCCGCGCGTTCGTACATGGTCATGAATGCGCTCGACCAGCTTGGCGATGTCATAAAGTCCGTTCCACCCGCTGAAGACCTCGAGCAAGAGAAGTTTGACCATTCGTTCGACGTCGTCATCATCACGGACGCAGAGCCGAAGACGGTCGAGGAGGCCGTGAACGCCATTTCCGAGATTGACAAAGTCGTCGTGACGGATGTCGCCGATGAGCTCAAGAAGATAGACGAGGCCGCGAAGAAGGCGGCGCCTGCACCAGCCCCAGCTCCAGCGCCGGCGGCGAAGGCACCGGCAAAAGTTGAGCCGAAGAAAGCGCCTGCGAAGAAGGCGCCATCGAAGGCGGCAACGACGGAGAAGAAACTCAAGAGCGGCCAGTCCGTGCGCGTTGACATCGAAAAACTCGACACACTGCTCAACCTCGTCGGCGAGCTCGTCATAAACAAGGTTCGCCTCGAACAGATTGGTCTCACGCATCGCCTCACGGAGCTCACTGAGACGCTCGAGCAGATGGACCGCGTCACGACAGACCTGCAGACGGTCGTCATGAAGGTCCGCATGGTCCCTGTCGGGCAGGTGTTCAACCGCTTCCCGCGCATGGTCCGCGATATAACGAAGGAACTCAACAAGGACATCAACCTTACAATAGAGGGTGAGGAGACAGAGCTCGACCGCACCGTCATCGATGAAATCGGCGATCCGCTGATGCACCTCCTCAGAAATTCGCTCGACCACGGCATTGAAATGCCGGATGACCGCGAGGCAAAAGGCAAGCCGCGCACAGGCGAGGTCGGGCTCATCGCTCGTCACGAAGGCAACAACGTCGTCATCATGGTCACGGATGATGGCGCGGGCATTGACCCAGAGGTCATTCGCCGCAAGGCCGTCGAGAAGGGCATGATTTCACAGGACGAGGCCGACAACATGAGCGACAGCGACGCCGTTCGCCTCATATTCCTGCCGGGCTTCTCCACATCGGAGAAAGTCACCGACATATCCGGACGCGGCGTCGGCATGGACGTCGTGCGCAGCAAGATTGAGTCACTCGGCGGCCACGTCGATGTTGAGACGAAGATAGACGAGGGCAGCATATTCAAGATAAAGCTGCCGCTCACGCTCGCCATCATACAGGCACTGCTCGTCAAAGTTGCGAAGGAAATGTACGCGATACCTCTCGGCTCCATCGACAGCACGATAAACATAACGCAGGAGGACATCAAGACCGTCCAGAACAAGGAAGTCATTGTCCTTCGCGGTCAGATCATTCCAATCATTCGCCTCGGCAATGTGCTCAATGTGCCGCGTGAGGATGGCGAGGAAGACGATGACATATTCGTCGTCGTTGTCCATCTCGGCGAGAGGAAAGCAGGCATCGTCGTTGATCACCTCATCGGCCAGCAGGAGATCGTCATAAAGACGCTCGGAAAGCTCCTCGCAGGCCTCAAGGTCATCTCGGGCGCAACAGTCCTCGGCGATGGCCGTGTCGCGCTGATTCTCGATGTCAGCGCTTTGATGTAAAGGAAGGGGAGACGAAAAATGGCAAAAGCAGAAGTAGCCCCAATACAGGGAGAAGTTCAGGTCGTGGCTTTCAAGCTGCGCGATGAGGAATACGGTTTCGATATTCTGAATGTCAAAGAGATAAAAGGTCTGACGGACATAACGCGCGTCCCATTTGCGCTTGACTACATAAAGGGCGTCATCAATCTGCGCGGCAGCGTGCTTCCTGTCATTGACCTCAAAAAGCGCCTCGGCCTTCAGAACACGGAGTACACGGCAGACACGCGCATCGTCATCGTCAAGAGCGACGACATAGAGGTCGGCATGATTGTCGACGCCGTGACGGAAGTCATCACGCTCGACGCGGAGCACATCGACGCGTCGAAGGTCGTCGACAATGAGAGCAACAGATTCATCCGCGGCATCGGCAAGGAAAATGATCGCCTTATCATCATGCTGAACCTGGAGGAAATCATTGGACTCCAGGACGAGGCTAAATAAATCGAAGGAGAGGACAGAATATGTCAGATGATATACTTGAGCTGACGCCTGTGCAGATGGATGCCCTTCGAGAGATTGGCAACGTCGGTGCCGGCAACTCGGCCACTGCCCTGTCGCAGATTATAAATCATCGCATAGATATGAACGTGCCGAAGGTCTCAATCGTGCCGCTCGGTGACGTGCCTGACATGGTCGGCGGCCCTGAGGCCGTCGTCGTCGGCGTGTTCCTGCGCGTGTACGGCTCCGCGCCGGGCAATATACTTTTCCTGCTGCCGGCAAAGAGCGCGTTCCTGCTCGTCGACATGCTGATGGGCAAGAAGCGCGGGGAGACGAAGAACCTTGATTTCATGGACGAGTCCGCATTGATGGAGATTGGCAACATCCTCGCGGGCGCGTACCTCAATGCGCTTTTCAATCTCACGAAGCTGTCGCTTCTGCCGTCAATCCCAGCGCTTGCAGTCGATATGGCGGGAGCGATTCTCAATGTTGTGCTCATACAGCTCGGGCAGATGGGCGATCATGCGCTCGTCATCGAGACGCAGTTCAACGCGGACGAGGGCGACATAAAGGGACATTTCTTCCTTGTACCGGACCCCGGCTCGCTCGATACCATACTCGCGGCTGTAGGAATGGGGAGTTGAGAACATGGCAGAACTGATAAAGGTCGGGATGGCTGACTACAAGGTCGGACGCGCTCCTGCTATCATCATCAGCTATGGTCTCGGCTCCTGTATCGGCGTGTCGCTGTATGACCCGCAGGCCAAGGTCGGCGGGCTCCTGCACATCATGCTGCCGGACAGCAAGCAGTCACGCTCGAGTGAAAATCCTGCGAAATTCGCCGACACTGGCGTGCCGCTTCTTCTGCGGGACGTGCTGAAGCTCGGCGCGAGCAAGAGCAGGCTCGTCGCGAAAATGGCAGGCGGCGCTCAGATGTTTGCGTTCGCGAAGGCGACGGACATCATGAGAGTCGGCGCGCGCAATGCCGAAGCCGTAAAAAAGCTCCTCAAGGAGCTCAACATACCCATACTGGCCGAGGACACGGGCGCTAACTATGGCCGTACGGTCCAGATAAATCTGGAGAATGGCGTTTATACCGTAAAAACGATGGTGAAGGGCGAGAAGGAAATCTAAGTGGCTGAAGATAGACTACTTCCCGAAGATACAGAAATAAAAGAAGAAAAAGATATAATAGAGGAAAAAGACGAGCAAGCCGAGGCGGCAGAGCAGGCCGCCGATGGCGAAGGGGCAGCAGACGCTGAGACGGAGACGGACAGCACGGGCGATGCCAATGGCGCTGACGCTTCCGCCGATGATGGAGTGCAGGAAAAAGATGCACAGGACAGCGAGAAAGGCGCGAAGACCGAGGGCGATGAAAAGAAGGAGCCCGAGGGTCCGCCACCGCTCGCTGTGAAGGATCCCGTGACGGGTGAAATCATACCGAAGCCATATTTTCCACGGCGCTCGCACAGCAGCAGCGGCAAGCCGTCGAAGTCGGACGTCATAGCGGGACGAGCTCGCGCGATGGTAGCGCTCTATTCGCATGACGGCGAGTTCATGTTCAAGTTGTTGTCGTCTGTCATCGTGGCCGTGATGGCGGCTCTTATTGTTGTGCTCGCGGGTCAGTCGTTTGATCGCATGCACAGCATCGTCGAGACGCGCGCCCTCGTCGCGTTCGCCGTCGCCTTTATCGCGATGGGACTTTTCTATGCGTGGCTGGGGAGCTCGGGCATACCCATGTATGTCAAAAAGCACAAGGAGCTTCAATCCGCATGGGTGAGTGAGCCCGAGACCGCCGAGGATTTATTGAACGACACAGCGGCAGACGCAGAAAATCAAAAAGGGGCGGGTGCGGCCGCATACGATGCCAAGGGCGCGAAAGCGAATCAGACGGCGGAAGCTGAGGCAATCGACGCGGACGAGGCAAATGAGCCGATGGAGCAGTCATCGACGCCTATAGATGTGCCGCCGCAGGACGAGAAGCCAAGCGATGACGAGGCGCAGGAAAATGAAGCAGCGGACGAGGCGCCGCCGTCGTTTTCTCCGCTCTCCGTCACGGCGAAGCACATTGAAACGGAACCAGAGAAAGAGGAGCAGTAAAGAAAGGGGAATCGTATCATGTCTTTCGACAAAGAGCAGGATACCGCTTCCCTTTGGGAGAGCTTCAAGGCTCATCATGACAAAGAATCGCGCGACAAGCTCGTCGAGCACTATCTTCCGCTTGTGAACATCGTCGCCGGGCGTCTGGCCATCAGCCTGCCGCCGCATATCGACCGCGATGACCTCATCAGCAGCGGATTTTTTGGGCTCATGGACGCGGTCGAGCGATTTGACAGCAGCCGCGCCAATAAATTTGAGACGTATGCGGGTGTGCGCATCAGAGGCGCAATGGTCGATTATCTGCGCTCGTGCGACTGGATGCCGACATCGCTGAGGCATCGCATACGCGAATTTGAGAGTTCCGTATCGGCACTGGAGAACAGGCTCGGGCGCAGCGCCACCGACGGCGAAATCGCGACGGAGATGGGCATGAGCACGGATGAGCTCAACAGTCTCGTCATGAAGCTCAATGTCGCGACTGTCATACCGCTCGACGACTATGTGAAGTCGGAGACGCCGGAGAAGGCAGTGCCGGATCCATCGGTCAAGCTCGAAAAGAAGGAAATGCAGAGCGTACTGGGGCGTGCCATTGACAGGCTGCCCGAGAAAGAGCGGCAGGTTGTCGCGCTCTACTACTACGAGGAGCTCACGATGAAGGAAGTCAGCCTCGTGCTGAACATTTCAGAGGCACGTGTGTGCCAGCTTCATACGAAGGCGATTTTCAGACTCAGGGGATACCTCGCGCGGGCGAAGGCAGCGTCATTGTTTTGAATATTTCAGAGTCAGAGAGTAGGTTAGGCTCTGTTTTGATAGGTAGGAGGGTAATTCATGGAGGAGAACGAAAAGGCACCGCAGGTAGGCAGCGAGGATGCTGGCTATCTCTTTGAATTTAAAAAAGACGGCGTTTATTTGACCGTTTACCCGAATGCCGACAGTGGGATTCTCTTTGAGCTCTCGGATATGCGCCAGATACTGAAGGAGTACGGCGTCGTCGATTACGACATCGAGCTTTTGGCGCGTGTCGTCAGGACGGCCGACGGCGTGCCATGCCGTTTGGCGGAGCATTTTGAGGCACCAATAGGAAAAGAAATAGAAGAAAAGGACACGGTGAAGATCGACGAGCTGCCGCCCGACACGCGCGAGGAAATGCCGATAAAGGTGGATGTCTCGCGCGACGGCATGACGGCCACGGTGAAGGTCGACCGCCAGCCGAGCAAGAAGCCGCCGGAATTCAACACGGTGATGAACGCGCTCGCCGACAAGAGGGTCGTGTTCGGCATTGATGAAGAGGAGATAAAGCGGAGCATAGAGCACGGCTCGTCGGAGTTCGTTGCGGCGCGCGGCGTGCCTGCTGTGAACGGTCAGGACGCGCAGATAGAGAAGCACTATTCGCTCGCCGAGAAGGGCAAGCCCGCCAAGAACAAATACAACCAAGTCGATTACAAGAACATGAATCTTTTCGTGCTCGTCAAAAAAGGCGAAATCCTCGCGGAGCGCATACCGCATACGCAGGGCACGCCGGGCAAGAATGTCTACGGCGTTGAGGTCAGGCCGAAGCCGGGCAAGCCAAAGCCAGTGCCGGCGGGCAAGAACACGGAAATATCGGGCGAGAACACCATCGTAGCCGCCATAGACGGACAGATTGTCGAGAACGGCAACAAGATTACGGTTGACCCGAAATTCACGGTCAGAGGGGACGTCGGCGTCGGCACGGGCAATATCGATTTTGACGGCGCAGTCGAGGTCAGCGGCACGGTACAGCCGGGCTTCGTCGTAAAGGCGACAGGCGATGTCGTCATCAATGGCATGGTGAGCGGCGGCAGCATCGAGGCGTGCAACGTCTTCATAAAGGGCGGCGTGCAGGGCATGCACCGCGGCAAGATCACGGCGACGGAGGACGTCAGGGCGACATTCATCGAGAACGCGACGATTGAGGCGGGCAACGCCATCATGATAGCGGACGTAGCGCTTCACTCGGATCTCCGTGCGGGCAAACTCGTCGCCGTCGAGGGCAAGCGTGGCCTCGTGACGGGCGGCTATCTCGCGGCGGGCGAGGAGATACGCGCAAAGACGGTAGGCAATCAGCTCTATGTGTCGACGCGCCTCGTCGTCGGCGTCAATCCGATGCTCCAGCGCCAGTATCAGGAGACGTGCCGTGATTATGCCGAGAAAAAGAAAAAACTTTCGCAGCTCACGAAGGCGCTCAACACGCTCGGCAAGATTGACATATCGAAGCTGCCGCCGGCGCGCGCCGTGCAGATCAGCCAGATGACGCGCTCGCAGTTCCCGCTCGCAGGGCAGATAGAGCGCGACGAGAAGCAGATAAAGGAAATGGAAGAGCAGATAGCGAAGATGAGCGAGGGGCGCATCAAGATTGATGACAAGATTTACCCCGGCACGAAAGTCATCGTTAATTCCGTCATGAAAAACATCCTGACCGAGGAGCAGCATTGCACGCTGTCGGTGAAGGACGACGAAGTGACGGTAGGCCCATACTGACAAAGGGGGCGTAGAAAATGGCAATGGATGTAAGCCCGATGAGCCTTCAAATGATGGTGCCGCGCGCCAACGAAGTGACGCAGGTGCAGCATAATCTCAATCAGCAGACGAACATAGCGCAGGATTTTGCGATGGTGAAGAACCAAGTCGAGTCCGAGCAGAAGATGGCGCAGGTGCAGCGTCATGACAAGGCAGAGGACGGCAAAATAAAAAAAGACGACCCGAACGGCCACGGCAAAGGCCAGTATCACGGCAGACGTCGCGAGAAGAATGGCGATGAGGCAGAGACGGAGGAGAAGCCTGTCTCGCTCGACATGTTCCGCGGCCATAATATCGACATATCATTTTGATGGCATAAATTTTACAAACTCATAAAAATGGAGGAGCAAGGACGGAGGAATGACAACGGAAATACTGGGCTTGCTTATCATACTGGGCACACTTGTGGTCGTCATCCTGCGTCGTCAGATATGGCCTGATGGCATCGGCGCGAAGCCGAAGGACGCTGAGGAGGCGACGAAAAAGCTCCGCGAGGAAATGGAGCGCTCAGCCGACCAGATCATAGCGCGCATGGAGGCGCACACGGACAGGCTTGAGAAACTCGTGACGGAGGCGGACAGGAAGTCAAAGGAAATCGACGAGAAGCTTGCGGCGCTCAAAGAGGCATCGAAGGGCGCGAATAAGGAAGCAGTCGACAGCGTGAAAAAAAGCGGCGACGATTTTGAGGATATACTGAGCTCGTCGATGAAGAGCGAGGCGACGTCAGCGCGCCCGTACGCGGAGCCGAAGACGTGGGCTGCGCCGAATCTTCTTTCAGAGGATGAGCTCGCCAAGACAAAGAGAGGCGCGCGCGCAACTAAGACGAATGAAGGCACTCATAGAAGCGGGAATGGCCCAGAGGTCGTCGTATCGTCGAGCGTTGCCGATGTGGTAGACCTGCCGCTGACGCCCGAGGAAGCCGCCATGACAGAGGATCACGACATGATAGGCGCGGGCGGCGCAATAAGCGGAGCCCACGATGTGGCTGTGCAGGAAGGCACGAGTGCGGCGTCATTTGCGCCTATGAGTGCGCCCGTCATGCAGGGCTATGCGCCTGTCGAGCAAGATGACGAGCCGTATGATGGCTATGAAGATATGCCAATTCAGCAGCAATATGACGAGGCAGACGGTGCAAGCACGGCGATGAATGTGCAGGGCTATGACGATGCGCGTCAATCGTCAGAATATGCGACATACGCTGATGAATACGAATATGAGCAATACGACGATGAGACATCGGAAGAAGAGTATGGCGCGTACGAATCATACGAAAATAAGGACGATGCTCAGCCGAGCCAAATGAGTCAGAGTGTAATGAATCAGCGCGATCAAATCGCGTATGAGCCGCAGGGCGAGACTGTGCCGCTAAACGAGGCAGAAGCCGAGCAATATGACGACGCATACGACTATGATGAAGTGGACGTTGAGACAGAGGAAGAACACGAGAGCGACGAAGAAGCGCGCAAAGTGACAGAAGCACTGAGTCCGAAACTCTCCGCATCATCCGATAAAGTGAGAGAACTCCTCGACGAAGGCAAATCACTCACCGACATAGCAAAAGAAGTAAAACTCGGCATGAGCGCCATAGAGCTCATCAAGCAAATGCACGATCAAACAAAGGCACAAGCAGCAAAAGAATAAATGATACGAAAAAAAGCAATGCTTTCTGATGAGGGCATTGCTTTTTTAGTATTGCGTCGAATTGGTACGAGTGATTTTGATTCGCGATGTATCCTTGATAAAATGAATTGCTCTTTTTGAAAGCATATTTTTCACGATATTCAGAAGTAAAATTTCTTGTTTGCTATAATGAATCGTGATATGCTACATGAGAAATCTATTTCTGCATTTCAAGTTGGCATGTAAAATTATTAGGCAGGAATAAAATTTTTAAAAACACTTGACGGAGGCAAGAAAATGGAAAATACTCTTTCAGAGCAGAGCAGAGCAGAGCAGAGCAGAGCAGAGCAGAGCAGAGCAGAGCAGAGCAGAGCAGAGCAGAGCAGAGCAGAGCA
>OMWN01000065.1 GCA_900314765.1 uncultured Selenomonadales bacterium
ACTGGCGTGGTTCATGCTATTTTATTTTGGCTAGAAATGTGGATTTTACAGGGCTTCACAGGTGTTTTGCATATGCGAAGTTTGAGTCATTGTGCTAATGATATCATGCTTGTCCCCCCCCGCAAGACAAATGCACATTGTTTTGTCGGTTTGTGAAAAAAATTACGCCACATTTCTGAGGCGTTGTATAATATGTTATGGTTGCATTCGACTGTGAAAAACGTAAATCGCTATAGTGAAGGGAAGTTTTTGTTTGTCGATTTGGGAACGATATATCATATTCACGGTGGGCATCATCGTGCAGTCTGCGGGCATCGCACTCGTGGTGAAAAGCATGCTGGGGACGTCGCCAATTTCGAGTCTGCCGTATGTGCTGAGTCTCGCGTATCCTTTCACGCTCGGGCAGACGACGTTCGCCGTGAATATGGTGTTCCTCGTCGGGCAGATCGTGCTCCTTAGGCGCAGGTTCAATGTCGTTCAACTCATACAGATTCCTGTGACGCTCGTGTTCGCGATGTTCATCGATGCGTCGATGGCTGTATTTTCGAGTGTCGTGCCGGAGTGGTATCCATCGAAAATGGCAGTGCTGCTCATAGGCGCGTCGTTCGTCTCGCTCGGTGTCTCGTTGCAGGTCATCGCGCATGTGCTGATGCTCGCTGGCGAGGCAATCGTCCTCGCGATTTCGCAGGTGTTTCATTTCGAATTTGGCTGGGTAAAGACGGCGTTTGATTGCTCGCTCGTCGCGTCTGCCGCCATATTTTCGTACACAGAGCTCGGCACAATAGAGGGCATTCGCGAGGGCACGCTGATTTCCGCGCTCATCACGGGCTCAATCGCGCGTTTCTTTATTCGCCACTTGAGTCGCGTTGATGCGCAGGGCGGCCTTGTTTTCACTCCGCATATATGAAATGACAAAATAAAAAGACGCTCGGCAATAAACCCAAAAAATTGGTTTCATTTGTCGAGCTTTTTTGCTGTATGCTTTAATTATCGCAATCAAGGCATAAGAATAGCCGCCCTGCAGCTACCAAACTGAGGCGGCGATTCTTATCGCTATCTGGTTAGGGGCTGACGATTTGCCAGTGCGCCATTCTTTTCATTGTAGCAATATTGTGTTTTCATCAATCATGTATATTTATGCTGCCTAGCTAAGCTCAATGAATTTTATGATTGTTTCCCAAGATACACGAAGAATGGAACGGCGGTGAGCTGGGCTGTGGTCGAGATGATAATCATTGTTTCAATCGATTGGTCGTAGCACCAACCGAGGAGCGCGCTGCCGAGGAACCACGCGACGCCGAACATCGTCTCAAAGACGCCGTAGCCTGCGGCGCGGTTGGATTTCGGCAGTATCGAGCTGACGGCTGCCTTCATCGTGGACTCCTGCGCACCCATGGCGACACCCCAGAGCGCAGTGCCGACGATGAGCAGCGTGCTCGACGATGTGCCGAAGACGAGCCACGCGAATGGCGCGCCGACGAGCGTGGAGATGGCGAGCGTCGCGATGCCGTATTTGTCGTAAAGCCAGCCAAAGAACAGCGCCGCGAATGCGTCGACAATCATGGCGCCGCTGTATAGAAGCGGCAGATATGCTTCGTCAATCGCGCCCATTTTCGCGGCGTGCATGGTGATGAGCGGAAAGTCGAGGAAGCCGAACGCGAAAAGTGAAATTGCGATGATGTAGATGATGAATGAACGACGCATTTTCACGGGCTCAGATTTTTTCGCCTCGGGCTCGAAGTCCTCTGGGTGCGGGAATTTTTTGTGCGCCGTCAGCACGGCGGCGATGCAGAAAAATGCGGGGATGAACAACATCGCAAAGCACCATGTGTATGAGCTGAGTGGCGTGCCCTCGCGATTAAACCAAAAGATGAGGAACACGACGATGGGGCCGAGGAACGCGCCCATCTGGTCGAGAAATTCCTGTATGGCAAAGCTCTTGCCGAGCCCCTGCTGACTGCCCGCATACGAGAGCAGCGTGCTTTTCGCGGGCTGGCGTATCGCCTTGCCGACGCGCCCGAGCACGATGAAAAATCCTGCAGCGACCCATTTGCCGTCAGGCACGAGCGAGAGACATGGTATGGCGAGCACGGCGAGCGCGTAGCCGATGATGGTCATCGTCCAATATTGACGCGTGCGGCTCGCGACGAGTCCCGTGAAAAATCTCAGCCCATAGCCGACGAGCTCGCCAAAACCCGTGATGAACCCGATGGCGGCGGCGGACGCCCCCATGAGGCTCAGGTAGTCGCCGAATATGCTGCGCGCACCCTCCTGCACCATGTCGGCAAACAGGCTCACGACGCCCATGAGCACGACAAACACCATCGCGGGCGGCAGTCCGTGACGCTTATCATTCTCCAATAAAATCGCTTCCCATCATGTGAATGTTATTATCCGAAAATCGAATTACACGATACGCTCCATTGCTATAAAAAATATGAATGTTGATTCATGAAGGGAAATTTTTAGCGATGAAAAGTTTTGCACAGCTACATGCCCAACCCTCTCCGCCTCGCATTCGCTCGGCACCTCCCCCAGAGTGGGAGGCATCCTTTACAGAGTCTGTGATTATTTACATAAGCTAAAAAGATTCATTAGAGAATAAAACGTCATTTTACAATTCAAGAGTAATTGAAAGCGTGTAGCTTACTTCCACGTAAAATGAAGGACTATCTTTCACTTTTCGCCATATCGTAGAGCATCGATTTCGCTATGCCTCCCACCTTGGGGGAGGTGCCCCCGCAGGGGGCGGAGAGGGTCACTGCTATTTTATTTTTTTTGAAGTGGTAAACTAAAACTGGACAGCAGGGGGGCATAAATCAGACACCCCCATATAAAAAACTGGACAGGAGGCTTACCATGAAAT
>OMWN01000042.1 GCA_900314765.1 uncultured Selenomonadales bacterium
AGGGGTTCTCGGCTATGAGCTCCGTGAGCTTCCTGTCGGATGCCCCCGTGCGCTTCTGTATGATGAGGGCGCCAAGTGCCATGCGCAGTGGCTTCGCAGGCCTTCCCGTTTTTGCGGGGAACATCTTGGCGTAGCGTTCCTCGAGCTTGTCCCAGGGGATTTTCTTGGCGGCGACGACCCACTGGTTGTGCATGTCGAGCTGCATGCCGCAGGACTGGTTGAAGTCGCAGAATGTGATCTGGTGTATTTTTTCGGTCTTGTACATCGTCGCTGCCTCCAAAAGTGCAAGGATATTAGGATGATATGAGTTTATCTTTGCACTAATTATAGCATAAATGATGTACGATGTGCTAGTTATATTGTGTTATTGTCAAATTTTGTTATTGAACAGTCACTAGCTAAAATTGAAGAATTCAAACTTTCATGTGTGAATCGATTCAGCCAATGTAAATAATCTCAGAATCTGTGAAGGCAGCCTCCCACTCTGGGGGAGGTGCCGAGCGAATGCGAGGCGGAGAGGGTCGGCGCTACCATCGCAATAGCTAACAGTGAAACGCGCAGAAAAATTTGCGTGTGCCTTCGCGGCGCATTCAATGCGTTCCCCCCTCACACCTCTCTCCTCGCCTTTTCTTTCCTTATCGCTCGCGTCAGCGTGCTGATGCCGATGCCAACGGCTTCGGCGGCTTCGCGGTATGTCATGTGGTCGTCGATGACCATGCGGCAGGCGGCGGCTTTCCGCGCCTCGGGGATGGGCGGCCTGCCCTCGCGGTAGCCCTCGCGGGTCTTGGCGATGGCCTTGCCGGCCTGTGTGCGCTCGACGATGAGGTCGCGCTCGAACTGCGCGAAGGCGAGCAGGACGTTGGTGATGACTTTGCCGATGGGGCTGTCGTCGATGAGCCCCATGTTGAGGACGTGGACCTTGACGCCTTTGTCGATGAGGCTCTGGATGAGTCGGCTGCCGTCGGAGGCGTTGCGCGCGAATCGGTCGAGCTTGGTGACGACGAGTGTGTCGCCGCTCCGAAGCGCCCCCATGAGCTCGTCGAAATGCGGCCGCTTCACGGTGCGCCCCGTGTACTCGTCCTCGTAGATGGTCTCGCAGCCCGCGCGCGTGAGCGCCTCCCGCTGCTCGGCGAGGCTGCTGCCGTACGCCGCCTGCCCGTGCGTGCTGACGCGCGCGTAGCCGAAGACGGTCGGCTTGCGCTCGTCGTTGTAGAGTTTCTCGACGAATTTTTTCAGCTCGGCGGGCTCCATCGTCGCCATTTTTTTGAGGTCGCTGTTCTCTATCTGCATGATGTGCCTCTGATTTCACTGGGATTTTTGACCATGAGTTTTGGTGATGAAATCATTATATCATAATTTTCCCGAACAAAACGCGATAATATCGGGCGATTTCGGATTTTTGTCGTGAATTTCCACGCACATAGTCAAAAGTGTCAAGTTTTGGCGATGAATTTAACGCGCGAAAATCGATTTCATCAATCACGCATCATTGAAATGAAATGAAAATTTTCGATTTGCGTGGCTGCTGCGTTTTGGCGATGATTCTTGTCTCATTCGCGCCAAAAATGTATAATGAAAGAAAAATTTAGGAAACGCTGATTGATTTTGAGATAATCAAATTTCCTTCACGCAAAAGGGGCATTCACATGAAAATCTACGCCATCGCAAACCAGAAGGGCGGCGTCGGCAAATCGACGACGGTGCAGGCGCTCGCGGCGGGGCTCGCGCGCGCGGGCAAAAGCGTGCTGATGATCGACATCGACCCGCAGAGCAACCTCACGACGATTTCGAAGGCGGTGTCGGACGCGGAGGACAAGAGCACCGTGACGATGCTCGAGGTGCTGACCGAGGAGCGCACGATGGACGAGGCCATACAGCACGTCGGGGCGTGCGACATCGTGCCGAGCTCCATGTTCCTCGCCTCCATCGACGGCCGCCTCACGAATTCGCTCGCGCGGCCGTTTCGGCTGCAGAAGGCCATCAGCGAGATGAAGCACCAGTACGACTTCATTTTCATCGACACGCCGCCGGCGCTTGGCACGCTCACGAACAACGCGCTCATCGCGGCCGAGAGCGTCGTCATCACCGCGCAGGCCGACATCCTGTCGCTGCAGGGCGTCTCGCAGATTTACGAGACCATAAAGGCCGCGCGCGAGCACGCGAACCCGAGCCTCCGCATCGAGGGCATCTGCCTCACGCGCTACAACGACCGCACGCGCCTCACCAAAGAAGTCAGCGGGCTTTTCGAGACCGCCGCGCGCGAGATGGGCACGAAACTATTCGCGACGCGCATCCGCGAGGGCATCGCCGTCAAAGAGGCGCAGGCCGCGCGCGAGGACCTTTTCACCTACGACGCCAAAAGCAACCCCGCGATGGACTACAGGAGCTTGATAGAGGAGATTTTTGGGATAAAGGTGAAATAAAAAAACGGCTACGGTTGAAGTGGTAAACTAAAACTGGACAGCAGGGGGGCATAAATTAGACACCCCCATACAAAAAACTGGACAGGAGGCTTACCATGAAATACACCAAACAACAACGCCTCGACATCGGCGGCCAAATCTACAAAGGGCAACTCACCAGATACGAGGCAGCCGAAAAATACGGCATCAGCCCATTCACGGCCCGCGAATACATGAGGCAGTACCGCGACGCCAACCAC
>OMWN01000090.1 GCA_900314765.1 uncultured Selenomonadales bacterium
ACTGGCGTGGTTCATGCTATTTTATTTGGTTAAAAATGTAGATTTTGCAAGGCTTCACAGGCGTTTTGCATCTGCGAAGTTTGAGTAAAATATTAAAATGTAATAAAAAAGCCCTGGTCGCGCCCCTCGCGGGCGCGTGGATTGAAATAACTGTGGAGGGGGCTGTTGCAGTTAGCGATTTTTCGCTGCTGCACAGCCTTTTCTTTATGTCATGACGTCAAATGTCGAATTTCACGTTCATTTTCGCATTGAACATCAAAAAATGGACACAGAAAACAGACGGTTCTCAAAATCGTCTGTTTTCCTGTGCACGTGTTCATTTGTCTGGACGGTTTTACGTCGCCATTTTCACCGGTATGCGGTGGCGGTCTGCCGTCCCGTTCTGGATCTTGTGGTGCAGTTTTTGAATGTTGTGCGCCATGGCCAGGAGCATGACGGCGACAAGGGCGTTCCACGCGCCTTTTCCGAGAAATCTCCGGAAGTTCATGTCGGCCTTGATGTCCGCGAACGCGCCCTCGGCCTGGATGCTCCGGTTGACCCGCAGTTCTATTCCTTCCTCGGATGTGATCCTCGCAAGGTCCTCCTGCCTCTGGCGCTGGAATTTCTTGGCGACGGTGAGGCACTTTGTCAGTTCCTCCATCGGCTTCTTGGAGTTGTTACCGTGGATGCAGTTCTCCTTCATCGGGCAGCTGGCGCAGTCCTCGCAGGCGTAGCAGGTCTTCTCGCTCTTGTAGCCGCTCTTCGTCGCTTGCCTGTACGTCCGCTCTGCCTTCAGCCTGCGGCCGTTCGCGCAGATGTAGGCGTCCTCGTCGGGGAGGTACTTCATGTTCTCAGATCGCCCGATGTCGTTCTTCCATTTCCGTGTCTTGCTTTTCTCGTAGCTCATGGGCTTGATGAACGACCTCATGCCGTTGTCCTCGATGCAGGTGTAGTTCTCCTCGCTTTCGTATCCTGCGTCCGCGACGATGTTCCTGCAGGAAGGGTATGAGGGTGTTGGTGTCGGTCGTCTGCGGACCTACGCTCGCCCAGAGGATGAACTCGGAGTCGCTGCCGTGCTGGACGTTGTAGGCGGGCTTTAGCTGGCCGTTCTTCATGGCGTCTTCTTTCATGCGCATGAATGTCGCGTCCTTGTCTGTCTTGGCGAAGCTGCTGCGGCCCCTCATCTCGTGGAGGTCGGCGACGTAGCCCTTGAGCCGCGCGATGCATCCGTCGAGCTCTTCGTACACGCGCTGGATGGGCGTCTTGCGCTTTCCCGAGCCGTGGACGAAGGCGATGTCGTCTTCCAATATCTTCCGGCGGAGCTTTCTGCGCAGGCGCTTGAGGTGGCGAAGCCGAATGTTTTTCCCGTGGCTGACGCGTATGCCGAGTTCCGTCTCGGCCTTGGCGAACAGGGCGGGGAGCTTGGCGAGGAGCTTTTCCCTGCGCTTCTCGACGGATTTCTTCCAGACGAACTTGTACTTGCTGGCGAAGGATTCGATCTTCGTGCCGTCTATGAAGATGTCCTGGAATGAGACCACGCCGAGCCTTTCCAGAAGCTCCCCCATCTGCGCAAAGATTTCCTTGATGCAGGGGCGCAGGCGCTTCGTGATGAAGCGGGAGATGGCCGCATGGTCAGGGGCGGGCTTGCCCTCGAGGATGTACATGAACTTGATGTTGCTGCGGCAGGCTTCCTCGATTTTCCGTGTCGAGAATATGCTTCTCGCGTAGGCGTATGTGAGGATGGCGAGCATCTGCGCCGGCGACGCCTGATTTCGATTGACGTGATGGCAATGCTGATACAGGGTCGACAGATTCATTTCTCCAATGCAACAGCGCACCAGGCGGACGGGGTCATCCTTCGGGATTTGAACTTCGACGTTGAGGGGGAGCACCAGTTGATATGGCTGCTCGAGTGATGTATAATCTTTCATGGAATTGATTGTTTGCATATGTCAATTTTACACCAAATCCCGGGCTTTTTACAGCCCGGGATTTTCTGTGCGCCAAAAAGGGGCTGTTGCAAATAACTGCAACAGCCCCTTAATTCTATTTTCTTCTCATAGTATATCGTCGTTTGGGGTGACGTAGATGGTTTTTTGGCCTGTGAAGATGACGAAGCCGGGTTTTGAGCCGTTTGGTTTTCGGATTTGTTCGACGGGGACGTAGTCTACGGGGACTTTTGATGATGTGCTGGCTGTGGAAAACTTTGCGGCGATGCTTGCGGCGTAGGCAATGGTCTCGGGCGAGAATTCTTCGCCTGCGTCTTTATTTTTTTTGAGTATGACGTGAGAGCCAGGGATGTCTTTCGTGTGGAGCCAGAGGTCGCCTTTTCGCGCGATTTTGAATGTCAACCTGTCGTTCTGCGTGTTGTTTTTGCCGATGAGTATGGTGCTGCCGTCGGGCGCTTTGAGCATGAGTGGCTCCGATGGTTTTTCGCCGGGTTTCTTCGTCGCCTTTTTCGCGTCGCGCAGGTACCCCGCCGCTACGAGCTCTCTTTTTATGTCGGCAATCTCGGCGAGTGTCTCGGATGAGTCGAGCGATGCGGCGATGCTCTCGAGGTAGCGAATGTTTTCGTCGCATGTAGCGATTTGTTCTTTCAGCTCAATCTGCGCGCGCTTGAGCTTGTTGTATTTGCGATAGTATTTCTGTATGTTCTGGCTGATTGTGATGGAGACGTCGAGCGGTATTTTGATTTGCTCGCCCGCGCTGGAGTAGATGTTCGTGACGGTGATTTCTTTGTCGACGTGGTCCTCAAGCTGATATTGGTACGTCATGAGGTTGTCGGCGATGATGCGGCAGTTCTCCGCGTTTTCAGCGGCGTCCTGCTCTTTGAGGAGCTTTTTCTTTTTGTTCGTCGCGCGTGAAAGCTCATTTCTGACGAGATGGCGAAACGTTTCTTTCTCGGGCGGCACGTATGAGCCCGTGAGCTCCGTCGCGGCGGCGAGCATCGCGCTCATGCTCTCGAATGTGAGTGATTTTGTTTCGTTCGCGTCGAGATAATGAATCGGAAATGCGGAGATGGCGCGAATTTTTTTGTTCCTGTCGATGACAAGCATGGGGCGTGTGCTCTCGTCCTTCATCGCATTGACGACGCTTTCGATGCCAACGGCGAGCGTGGCGAAATCGACGGCGTCGAGCGTATCAAGCGTGGCCGACGGCGAGAGGTGAGCGATGTGCGCGATCTCTTTGTTCGTGACTGGGCCAAATCCCACGCACACGTCGGAGAGCGCGGCACTCAGCTTCATCGTCTTCGTCTCTTCGCGTTCGGCGTAGCTTTTTATTTTGCGCGCGATGTCTTCGGGCGTCGTCTCGAGCGCGTTGATTTTTTCTTTGCTCGGCGGCAGCTCGTATTTCATGTTCGGCAGGACGAGGCGCACGCGGCTCGACGTCGTGCCAACGCGCCGCAGGCAATCCATGATGATACCGTCCTCCGCATTGACGAGGATGATGTTGCTGTATTTGCCCATGAATTCCATCACGAGTGACTTCGTGACGATGCGGCCGCGCGCGCCGACCGTGTCGATGTCGAGGCGCATGACGCGGTCGAGCGACGATTGCGCGACATTGGCGATGCGCCCTGTCTCGAGCTGCTTCCTGAGCGCCATGCAAAAAGCGGGTGGCTCGGGCGGATTTTCGAGCGGCTTGTCGATGAGGTACATCGTCGGATTTTGCGGGTTGATTGAGATGTAGAGAATGAAATTTTCACCAGGTTGGCGAATTGACAGCTGCACAGTCTGCTTGTTCGGCTGCGTTATTTTGTCAATGCGGCCGCCCGTGACAGCGCGCGCGAGCTCCTCTGTCAGGCGATGCATGGAAAAACCGTCTAGGTTCAAAGAATAGTCCTTCTTCCTTTTGCCCGTGCCGTGAAATTTTTCGTTGAAAATTTCATGACGAATGTTTTGAAGCGATGCGAATCATCATGCGGGCATATTGTTTTCGTCTCATTATAACATATAAAACTTGCATACATCGGCGTAAAAGACTAAAATATATGGATAAAATGGAATCCAGAATGGAGAAGTGTGCTTATGAAACTCAAATTTACGAAGTGGCAGGGCTGCGGCAATGATTTTGTCCTCGTCAATGACATGGACGAGACCATCAAGGATAAAGCCGCGCTCGCGAAGGAAATATGTGACCGTCATTATGGCGTTGGCGCCGACGGGCTGATACTCATGTTGCCATCGAAGAAAGCGGATCTTTGCATGCGCATTTTTAATACGGACGGCAGCGAGGCGGAGATGTGTGGCAATGGCATTCGTTGTTTTGCGCGCCTCGCGTATGAGGAGGGCATCGTCAAAAGCGATGAGTTCACCATCGAGACGGGCGCGGGCATACTCGTGCCACGCATTGTGCAGGAAGGCGGCATAATATCGGGCGTGTGCGTCGACATGGGCGAGCCGCATCTCGTGGCGAAGGAGATACCTGTGACGGCGTTTGCGGGCAAAGGCGATAATGACCGCATCGTCAATGAACCGATGACGGTTGGCGGCAAAGATTTCCATGTGACGTGCGTTTCGATGGGCAATCCACATTGCGTCGTATTCCTCGATGATGATGGCTACGACATGAGCACGTTCCCGATAAAGGAGATTGGGCCAAAGTTTGAGACGGACCCGCATTTCCCACGCAAAACGAATACGGAGTTTATTCATGTGGTGGACAGGAGCCATGTCAGGATGCGCGTGTGGGAGCGCGGCGCGGCTGTGACGCTTGCGTGCGGCACGGGCGCCTGTGCGACGACGGTGGCCTGCGTGCTCAGCGACAAGACGGAGCGCGCGGTGGACATAGAGCTTGACGGCGGCAAGCTCCACGTGGAGTGGGGCGCGGACAACCACGCCTACATGACGGGCCCCGCTGTGAAGGTATTTGAAGGCATATACGAGAACGAGAAATAAATATAAAAGGGAGTTGACGAAATGCTACGCAGCATGACGGGATTTGGCGCGGGCGAGGCCGAGACGGATGCATATCAGGTCACGGTCGAGGTGAAGTCTGTCAATCAGCGATTCCTCGACGTGGACACGCACATGCCGCGCCGCCTTGACGCGTTTGGCGACGCTATACGCCGCAAAATCAAGGAGCATGTCGCGAGAGGAAAGCTGACCGTGAATATTAATTTCATGGAGAAGCGCGACCGCGAATGGGAAATACAGGTGGACAAGGGACTTGCGACGTCGTATCACAAGGCACTCAACGACATGAGCGACATGCTTCATCTTGCGCGCTCGGACGATGTCGGTGTCATTGCGTCGTACCCTGATGTCATGACGGTCGTCGAAAAGAAGGCGTCCATCGATGACGCGGAGCCTGTCATACTCGATGCGCTCGACATGGCGCTCAGAAATCTCGTGACGATGCGCGAGAAAGAGGGCGAAAATCTCGCGGCGGATTTCGACAAACGCCTCACGAAGCTCGAAGGATATGTTGATGAAGTCGCAAAGCTCGGGCCTGAGATTGTTGAGCATTACAGGGAGAGACTGCAAAAGACAATCAGCGATCTCCTCGCGGCGCAGGAAATCGACCAGAACCGCATCATTCAAGAAACGGCCATTTATGCGGACAAGGTGAATTACACCGAGGAAGTCGTGCGGCTGAAGAGCCATTTCGCGCAGTTCCGCGAAATCATCAAGGACGCGAATGAGCCTGTGGGCAGGAAGATTGATTTCCTTATTCAAGAAATGAACAGGGAAATAAATACGATTGCGTCGAAGGCGAACAGCATGAGGGCGACGCAGATAACGGTCGATGTGAAAAGCGAAATAGAGAAGCTCAGAGAGCAAGTTCAGAATGTGGAGTGATAGCGTGGACATAAAGCTCATAAATATAGGGTTTGGCAACGTCGTGTCGGCGGGGCGTGTCATCGCCATCGTGAGCCCTGAGTCGGCACCCGTGAAGCGCATCGTGCAGGAGGCGCGTGACAAGGGCATGCTCATAGACGCGACGTATGGCAGGCGCACGCGCGCTGTCATCATAGCGGACTCGGGCCATGTCGTGCTTTCGGCGGTACAGCCGGAGACGATTGCGCGCCGCGCGTCGGGGAGCTTTGCTGACGCTATGAAGGACGACGCGGACGATATGGCTGATGGCACGGCGGAAAAGGATGAGGACAAATGAGAAAGGGCTCTCTTATTGTGGTGTCGGGGCCGTCAGGCGCAGGCAAGGGCACGATTTGCAGTGCGTTCCTCGAGCGTGAGAAGAACATCGCCTATTCGGTGTCGGCGACGACTCGTGCGCCGCGGGCAGGCGAGGTCGATGGCAAAAATTATTATTTCGTTACACGAGAGCAATTCGAAAGCATGAAGGAGCATGATGAGCTTCTCGAATGGGCCGAGGTCTATGGCAATTATTACGGCACGCCGATAAAGAAGATACAGGAGAAAATCGCGGCGGGGCAGGACATATTGCTCGAGATAGACACGCAGGGCGCCATGAATGTCAAGCGCCGCTTCCCAAATGGCGTATTCGTGTTCATATTGCCGCCGTCGCTAGATGAGCTGCAGCGCCGCATCAGAGGGCGTGGCACAGAGGATGAGAAGACGATAGAGAAAAGGCTTGGCGCGTCTGTCGGCGAGATAAAGATGGCGAGCGACTATCACTATGTCATCATAAATGACGAGGTCGAGACGGCTGTCGAAAAGCTCATGGCCATCGTCACGGCGGAGCATTGCTGCGCCTCGCGGAACCAAGAGCTCATAGATGAAATTGCAGGAGAGTAAATAATAGATAAGGAGCGATAAATAATGGATATAGTTCATCCACCCATGAAGACACTGCTGAAAAAGGTGGACAGCCGCTACACGCTCGTCGTGCTCGCCGCAAAGCGCGCGCGTCAGCTGCTTGACGGCTCTGATGCGAAGGTCGAGTGCGACACGACGAAGAACGTGACGCTCGCCCTTGAGGAGGTCGCCGAGGATAAAATCACTTTTGAGAGGACAAAAGGCGGCATAAAGTAAAGGAAACACTGATTATTTGATTAATCAGTGTTTCCTAAAAAAGTTAGGAGCTTATATCGATGCTTGAAGGAAAGAAAATCGTTCTTTGCGTTGCTGGCGGCATCGCCGCTTACAAGGTCGTCGAGGTTGCGAGCAAGCTGCGCCAGCGCGGCGCTGAGGTGCATGTCATCATGACGCGCGAGGCCAAGGAGTTCGTGACAGAGTTGACGTTCCGCGAGATAACGGGTCAGCCCGTGGCGTCAGATATGTTCGCGCCCGTGGCTCATTTCAATGTGGAGCACATCGCGCTCGCCAATCTCGCGGACGCCGTGCTCATCGCGCCAGCCACGGCCAATGTCATCGCAAAGGCGGCATGCGGCATCGCTGACGACATGATGACGACGACGCTTCTTGCGACGCGTGCGCCTATTTTTTTCGCGCCGTCGATGAACAGCAACATGCTGACGAACGACGTGACCCAGGAGAACATCAAAAAGCTTACGGCGCGCGGCTGGCATCTCATAGAGCCGGCAAGCGGTCATCTCGCCTGCGGTACGAGCGGCAAGGGGAGGCTCCCCGAGCCAATGGAGCTCGTCGAGACGATCGATGAATTTTTCAGCGCGGAAAAGACGCTCGTCGGCAAGAATGTGCTCGTCACGGCGGCGGGCACGCGCGAGCCCATCGACCCTGTGCGCTACATCGGCAACCGCTCGAGTGGGCGCATGGGCTACTCCATCGCGCAGGAGGCTGTGGCGCGCGGCGCTAATGTCACGCTCGTGTCGGGGCTCTCGGCGCTCTCTGTGCCGCGCGGTCTGAGTGAATTCATCAGCGTCGAGACAGCGGCCGAGATGCGCAGCGCCGTGCTCGAGAGATTTTCTAAGGCAGACATCGTCATAAAGGCAGCGGCAGTCGCGGACTACCGCGCGAAGGTCGTGGCCGAAAACAAGATAAAGAAGAACGACGACGAGTGGACGTTGACGCTCGAAAAGAATCCCGACATTTTGAAGGAGCTCGGCCAGAAGAAAAAGGCTGGTCAGATACTGGTCGGATTTGCGGCAGAGACGCAGCATCTTTTGGAGAACGCAAAGACGAAGCTCGAGAAGAAGAATCTTGATTTCATCGTCGCAAATGACGTGACGAAGCCAAACGCGGGATTCAACACGGAGACGAATCTCATAAAGATTTTGTCGCGCGATGGCAGCATCGAGGAGTTCCCGCTCATGAAAAAACGCGACCTCGCCGCAAAGATCCTCGACAGGGTCGAGAGCATCATGAAGTGACGTATGCTATAGTAAGATTTGCGTTCAGTTTTGTTGGGTGTGACTCTCGACCCTCTCCGCCTCGCATTCGCTCGGCACCTCCCCCATTGGGGAGGCTGGCTTTACAGATTCTAAAATTATTTTATCTAGCTGAATAATCGACTGATGAAAACATTAAATCTTTTATTACGCCATTTCAGCTTTAAGCATTAAGCCGCTCATATTTTGCCTCCCACTCTGGGGGAGGTGCCCCGCAGGGGCGGAGAGGGTTTTTAAAACCTCATATCAGAGATAAATTTTCATTGTTTTACTATTGTGTATCATTGTGGAAGGGAGAAACGAATCGTGGCAAAGAAAGCAGAAAAAAAGGAAGAACACGTTTGGAATACATACACGGCCAGTGAGAAGAAAGAGCTTGAGACGCTGGCGACGGGATACAGGGCGTTTCTCACGGATTGCAAGACAGAGCGCGAGAGCGTGAAGGAAATCATCAAGGAGGCCGAAGCCGCAGGCTACAAGGAACTCAGAAAGGCGACAGAGGGCGGCAAGAAGCTCCGCGACGGTGACAAGGTCTACGTCGTCGGCATGAAAAAGACGATTGCGCTTTTCAACATTGGACAGGCGCCCATCGACCAAGGCCTCACGATACTCGGCGCGCATATAGACACGTGCCGCCTCGACCTCAAGCAGAACCCGCTCTATGAGGACACGGGCATGGCGTATTTCGACACGCATTACTATGGCGGCATAAAGAAATATCAGTGGGTGACGGTTCCACTCGCGCTGCACGGCGTCGTTGCGAAGAAAGACGGCTCCGTCGTGGACGTCATCATTGGCGAGGACGATGATGATCCAGCGTTCTGCGTGACGGATTTGCTCATTCATCTCGCGCATGAGCAGATGGAGAAAAAGGCGGACAAAGTCGTCGAGGGCGAGAAGCTCGATGTGCTCATTGGCACGTTGCCGATAAACGCGAAGGACGACGACGCTAAAGACCCCGTGAAGAAAAATATTCTCGCGATATTGAAAGACAAATACGGCATCGAGGAAGGCGACTTCAACTCCGCAGAGCTCACATTTGTGCCCGCGGGCAAGGCACGTGAGATGGGCCTCGACAGGAGCCTCATACTCGCGTACGGCCAAGACGACCGCGTCTGCGCATACACGTCGCTGCGCGCTATGCTCGACACGGAGAAAGTCGAGAAGACGGCGTGCTGCCTGCTCGTCGACAAGGAGGAGATTGGCAGCGTCGGCGCGACGGGCATGCAGTCGCGTTTCTTCGAGAACGCGCTTGCTGAAGTGCTCGATGCCATCGGTCAGTACTCGGAGCTCACGATGCGCCGTTGCCTGCAGAATTCGAAGATGCTCTCGTCCGATGTGAGCAGCGGCTTTGACCCGCTCTACAAAGAGGCGTTCGACCCGAAGAATGTCTCGTATCTCGGTCATGGTCTCGTGTTCAACAAATTCACGGGCAGTCGCGGCAAGTCGGGCTCAAACGATGCGAACGCCGAGTACATCGCGGAGCTGCGCGCCATGATGGACAAGCACGATGTGCACTATCATCTGACGGAGCTCGGCAAAGTCGACCTCGGCGGCGGCGGAACAATCGCCTACATCATGTCGCTTTACGGCATGCAGGTCATCGACTGCGGCGTGCCTGTCGTCTCGATGCACGCGCCGTGGGAGGTCACGAGCAAGATTGACCTTTACGAAGTCAAGAAGGGCTATATGGCATTTCTCGCAGAGGCTTGACACGAGCGTTGAATTGATATAATATATGTAGCTAATAATTTGTGCCTTTCCAGTGATGCGCTGGAAAGGCATTTCTGCTATTTATGTAGAAAAACGATAAATATTCATTTTCATTTTCACTGAAGAAACGACGATTGATTCGTGTGAAAACGGTCTGCGCTTCCACGAAATTTGTTACAGGAGATGATTTTATGCTTGGAGTGCTTATCAACCGCTTTGTTGATGAATCTGAGAATATAAGCGATGTGAAGGTTCGCGAACGATATGGGCGCGTCGCGGGCGTCGTCGGGATATGCGTCAATGTGATTCTTTTCGCGGCCAAGCTCGCCATCGGCATCATCTCCGGTGCGATTTCCATCGTCGCTGATGCCCTCAATAATCTCTCTGACGCGGGTACGTCCATCGTGACGCTTTGGGGATTTCGCATTGCGGCGAAGCCTGCCGACGATGAGCACCCATTCGGGCACGGGCGCGCTGAGTATCTGACGGGGTTGCTCGTCGCCATCGTCATCATGATTGTCGGCTTCGAGTTGTTCAAAGATTCCGTCGAAAAAATTCTTCACCCTGAGGCGGTGACGTTCAGCTCAACGACACTTATCGTGCTCGTGCTCTCGATACTCGCGAAATGTTTTCTCGCGGCTTTCTATCGCGCCATCGGTACGCGCATAGACTCCGCCGCGATCAGCGCGGCGTCGCTCGACAGTCTCACGGACTGCGTCGCGACATCGGCCGTCATCATATCGCTCCTCGTTTACAACTTTGCGGGCATCAATATCGACGGCTACGCGGGCATCGTCGTTTCGCTGTTCATCCTCTACAGCGGTTGGGATGCGGCGAACTCCACTATTCAGCCGCTCTTGGGCGAGGCACCGGACCCGCACCTCATGAAAGAGATACGCGTCATGGCGCTCGACACGCGTCCCATCATCGGCGTTCACGACCTCATCGTGCACAACTACGGCCCAGGCCGCACGTTTTGTTCGCTGCACGCAGAGCTGCCGATGGACATGGGACTCGCTGAGGCGCATGCCATCATAGATGACCTCGAGCGGCGCATAGAGGAAAAGCTTCACATCGAAGTGACGGTGCACCTCGACCCGATTGACATCGAGACGCCGGAGACGAACAAGCTCCGCGTCATTGTTGGCAACATCATACAGGCCATCAATCCCGAGCTATCGATGCACGATTTTCGCTTGACGCCGAAGAGCGACGGCGGTGATGAGCATCAAAATCTCATATTTGACGTCATCGTGCCGCAGAAATGCTCTCTCTCCGACGACGAGATACGCGAGACGCTTCAGCATCACGTGAAGGGCATCGACGAGAGATACAACGTCGTCGTCCATTTTGATCATCAATATTGCTGAACGTGGTGGGACTTGAAAATTTTATCGCAAATGGAATGAAAATTGCATATCGTGGATACAAAAATAAGGGGCGCAGATTTGCGCTCCTTTACTTTTGTATGCCATGATGTTATAATCAATTTCAATCGTTGATTTAAAATGATGAATTCAATCGTGAAATTAAATGGCGAATTTAAAATTAAAATCTGAAATTTTGATTGCGCGCGCAATCGATGAGGAGTGAATGCGATGGGAATAGCTGTAAAAAGGACGCGCAGCAAAGGCACGAAAGATAAGAGCGATGCGTACAAGCAAACAGCGAGCGAGGAGAGCGCGGCGCAGCGTGAGACGTCAGGCCAGGGTGAGGCGTTAGGCGATGCCACGGATACGAAGGAGAAGATACTGCGCGCGGCTACAGCGCTTTTTTCGCTCGCAAATTATGAGGCGGTGTCGATAAAATCAATCTCGAGCGCGGCGGGCGTGAACAGCGCAGCGATTTCGTATTATTTCGGCGGCAAGCAGCCGCTTTATGAGATGGTGCTCGAAAGCCAAGCGGACAGGATACTCGCCGTATTCACGGGAGAGCAGGCGGACGCGCTCTCGCCGCTGAAGCGCATCGTTTATTTCATGGACACGTTGTCAAAAAATTATCTCGCAGACGAGCGCGGCATCATTGCGGTGTTTCGTGAGTTCATGTCGCCGACGCGGGCGGGCGAGAATATCATAAACGGCAAAATCAGGACGATATTTTTGACGCTCATGAATACGTTTGATGAGGCGCGCGAAAGTGGGCTGATATGGCAGCACGTGAACGGCCACCATGCGGCGTTCACGCTCATCAGCATATTTTTTCTCTTTCTCATCGTCCATCCATACGGCATGGAAGTGGACGACGGCATGATACTCGGTGGCAGTGATTTTGATGAGCTGAAGAGCGTGTATATGAGCTATTTGAAGGACCTCTGCACGGGCAGTGGAATGGAGGGGATAAAATGAGTTTACCGAAGATTACACTCAAAAAATGGCATGTGGTGGTCATTGCCGTTGCCGTGGTGGCGTTTTTGGGGTGGCGCATCGCGTCGTCAATTTTGTCAAAGCCCGCGGATGAGCGCGTCGCGCCCGTCGTGCGCACGATTACGGTCGGCGCGTCCGCGACGAATGATACGGTGACGTACCCCGGAGAGGTGCGCGGCAAATATGAATCGAAGCTCGCTTTTCAGGTGGCGGGGAAAATCATTCGCCGCGATGTGAACCTCGGCGACAGGGTCTCGGCGGGGCAGGTGCTCATGGAGATTGACCCGAAAGACGTCATAGAGAAGGTGCGCGCGGCTGAGGCGGCGTACACGGCGGCCGACACGCAGGCGCGGCTCGCGTCGGACAACTACGCGCGATATGAGTCGCTGCACAGCCAAGGCGCGGTGAGCACGATGGTGCGCGACCAGTACCGCACGCAGTACGAGGCATCGGCGGCGACGCTCAATCAGGCGGCGGCAAATCTCACAGCCGCAGAGAATCAGATGTCGTATACGACGCTCGTCGCCGACCATGACGGCAGCATCGCGAGCATCAGCGGCGAGGTCGGTCAGGTCGTGGCGGCGGGCTCGCCTGTCGTGACGATGGTGCAGGACGAGGGCCGCGAGATAGAGATACACGTCCCAGAAAATCACATTGGCTCGATATATCCAGGCGAAAATGCGAAGGTGACGTTTTGGGCGCTGAGCAATGTTACGGCGATGGGCCGCGTGACGGATATTTCGTCGATGGCTGACAGCGTGACGCGCACATATACGGTGCGTGTCGCGGTTGACGATTTCCCTGCGGCGGCGCGCCTCGGCATGACGGCGAAGGTCGAGTTCAAAGGCAAAGGCAGCATGGGCATACTCCTGCCGCAGAGCGCAATATATCAGCGCGGCGACAAGCCCAAGGTGTGGGTCGTCACTGACGGCAAAGTCCACCTGAAAGAGGTCGTGACGGCGGGCTACGATGGCGACAACGTGAAAATTACGTCGGGTCTCTCTGACGGCGATGTCGTCGTGACGGGCGGCATCAACAAGCTCTCGGAAGGTGAGGATGTTCGCATGGAAGGCAGTGTGTTCAAATGAGCGGCAACTGGGCTTCATGGGCGATAAAGCATAAGAGCATAGTCTATTTCTTCTCGCTGCTCATCGCGGCAATGGGCATATTTTCCTATTTCAAAGTTGGGCGCCAAGAGGACCCAGGCTTCACGGTGAAGCAGATGGTCATTTCTGCGGCATGGCCCGGCGCGACTGCGGAGCAGATGGAAAAATTCGTGACGGAGAAGCTCGAGAAGACGGCGCAGAAAATACCGAATCTCGACTATGTCGAGAGCTATTCGCGCCCAGGCGTCTGCGTCGTGAATGTGTATCTCAAAAATTCGACGCCTGCGTCGGAGATGCGTGACAGGTGGGTCGAGCTACGAAATCTCATCGAGGACAGCAAGCGGGACTTGCCGTCTGACCTCTATGGCCCGTACTACGATGACCATTTCGATGATGTGTATGGCAATGTCTATGCCGTGACGAGCGACAGCTATTCGTACGAGGAAATGCGTCGCGTTGCGGAGACGCTGAAAGACAGCTTCACGCAGATAGAGGACGTCAAAAAGGTCGAGCTGCTCGGCGTGCAGCCAGAGAAAATATTTGTCGAGGTCAATAACGACAAGCTGTCGGAGCTCGGCATGAGTGTCGATGATCTCGCGAAGGTGATAAGCGCAGAGACGAGTATCACGGCGACGGCGATGACGCATGGCAATGGCTACAACACGTATCTAAGGCTCACGGGATTGCCTGATGCTGTGGCAGACGTGGCGGCGATACCGATAAAGGGCAACGGCAGGACGCTGCGCCTAGGCGACATCGCGAACGTGGAGCGCGGCTATGCGGACCCGTCGGAGCCAAAAATGTATTTCAATGGCGAGCCTGCCATTGGCATCGCGATTTCCATGGTGGACGGCGGCAATAATTTGAAGCTCGGCGAAAACCTCGACAAGGAAGTCGCGCTCATGCGCCACGAGCTGCCTGTGGGATTTGAGCTCAATCAGGTGCTCAATCAGCCGAAGGTCGTCAAAGCGTCCATCAATGAATTCATGGAAAGTCTCGTCGAGGCCATCGTCATTGTCCTCGTCGTGAGCCTCATGACGCTCGGGCGCGAGTCGGGCTACGTCATATCGTGCTGCATACCGCTCGTGCTCATGGCGAGCTTCGTTGGCATGTACATGATGGGCATCGACATGCATAAAGTGTCCCTCGGCTCGCTCATCATCGCGCTCGGCATGCTCGTCGATGACTCCGTCGTTGTCATAGAGATGATAGAGCTCAAAATCGGCGAGGGCTGGGACAGAGTCAAGGCGTGCTCATTCGCGTTCCAGAGCTGCGCAAAGCCGCTGCTCACGGGCACGATGATCACGTGCGCGAGCTTCATGCCGATAGCGTTTGCGAAATCAAACGTCGGTGAATATGCGGGCAGCTTGTTCTTCGTCATAACCGTGACGCTCATGACAAGCTGGCTCGTCTCGGCGACGCTGGCGCCGACGCTCGCGTATGAGTGGCTCAAGGCGCCAGACCCCGCAAAGCTCGCGAAAGACGGCGAGCAGAAAAAAGTCATGTCGAACGAGGAAAATCCGCTTTATCAAAAAGGGTTTTATGTTGCGTTCAAAAAGCTCTTAAATCTTGCGCTTTTGCATCGCGGCGTGACAATCGCCGTGACGCTCCTCATATTTGCGGGGACGCTGCTCCTTGGCAAGACGCTCAAAGAAGAATTTTTCCCAGGCTCGACGCGTCCTGAGCTTCTCGTTGAAATGAATCTCCCAGAGGGCTCAAGCATAGAGGCGAGCGACGCGGCGGCGAGGAAACTCACGGACTTCGTGAAGAACGATGAAGACGTCGCGAGCGTATCGACGTACGTCGGCAAATCTGGCCCAAGGTTCGTCATCGTTGTCGACCCTGTCGTGCCGCGTGACAACTACGCACAGCTCATCGTCGTGGCGAAGGACGAGGCATCGCGCGAGCGTATGAGAGAGAAGATAAAGACGTTCGTCGAGGAACAACTGCCAGACGTGCAGAGCTATTCGCGCTCCGTGCCGCTCGGTCCTCCGTCGCCGTATCCCGTCATGATTCGCGTGTCCGCGCCGACAAACGAGCAGGCGAAGAAATATGCGACGAAGCTCAAGGAAATCATGATGCAAAATCCAAACGTCACGCTAGTGAGGTTCGACTGGATGGAGCATTCGCCCGCCGTGCGCGTCGATATAGACGATGACAAGCTACGGCAGATGGGACTCACGCGGAAAACTGTGTCGTCTGCGCTCTACGCTGAGGCGACCGGCTATACCGTCGGCGAGTACTACGAGCGCGACATGGCAATCGACATCGTGTTCCGCTTGACACCGCTCGACCATCAGAGCATCGAGGATGTCGCGAACATGGTCATACCGACGCAGAGGGGCGCCGTGCAGCTGAAGCAGATTGCCCATATCTCGTATGAAAACGAGGAAGGCATGATTTGGCGGCGTGACCTGAAGCCGACGATTACGGTCAATGCGGGCATCGCGAACGGCATCACGGGCAACGACGTCGACAAGCAAATCATGAAAGCGGCCGAGGGCATGATAAAAGATTTGCCGACAGGCGTGAAAATAGAGGAGGGCGGCCCTGCTGAGTCGTCAGAGACGGCGCTCGAATCCATCATTGAGCCAGTGCCGGCGATGCTCATCATCATGGTCGTGCTGCTCATGATTATGCTCATGAACGTAAAGAAAATGATTGTCGTGCTGCTCACGGCACCGCTCGGACTAATCGGCGTCATACTCGGACTGTTCGTGTTCAACACGCCGATTGGCGTCATGGCGGAGATTGGCGCGCTCGCGCTCGTCGGCACCATCATACGAAACGCGACCGTGCTCGTCGACCAGATAGACCAGCATCTCGCGATGGGCATGAAGCCGCTGCAGGCCGTCAAAGAGTCCGTCATCGTGCGTTTCCGCCCAATCATGCTCACGGCGCTCACGACAGTGCTCGGCCTCATACCGATGTTCCCAAGCGCATTTTGGCGCGGCCTCGCCATAGCCATCTCCTGCGGCCTCACCGTTGCCACACTCATCACCCTCGTCGTTCTGCCTGTCCTCTATTGCATCATATTCAAAATCAGCAACAACGAGGACGAGAATGTGTCAGTGAAGATTTGATGATGTGATGAAATGAGTGATGAAATATAGCGCATAATGGTGTATCATGGTTGTAGAGGTGAGTAGACGATGATAGGCGCGATAACGTATGAACTGACCGTAAGCGGCGTGGCTTGACGCATATGACATAGACTGCGACGATATTGAAACCGCCTTTGCGATTATTTACCCATCTTATCAAAGCAAAACTTGATGAGTCACGCCAATAGAAAAGATGTGAAATCACTATGGGAAAAAATGTTGCGTTTCATTTTTTGATTTTTGGCATTGTGCAGGGTGTTGGCTTTCGGCCGTTTGTCGATAATCTTGCGCATGAGCATGATATTGTTGGCAGTGTTGCAAATCGCGGTTCGTTTGTTGAGATTTTTGCGAAGGGCGCGGCGGGCGATATGGATGATTTCATGCGCGAGATTAGGACGCGCGCGCCGGAGCGGTCGATTATACTCAAAATAGAAGCAAAAAAAATATCGCCTGATGATGTAGCTTGCGATGATTTCAGCATAATAGAGAGCGAGCGTGAGGCAGGCGATATTTTTGTGTCTCCGGACATTGCGACGTGCGAGAAATGCCACAGCGAGCTTTACGACAAGAGCAATCGTCGCTATCTTCATCCGTTCATCAACTGCACGTCGTGTGGTCCGCGCCTCACGATATTCGACGCGATGCCGTATGACCGTGAGCGTACGAGCATGGGCGAATTCCCAATGTGCGATGCATGCGCTGATGAATATCATGATCCTGCGTCGAGGCGATACGATGCTCAGCCCGTCTGCTGCAATGAGTGTGGGCCGACCGTGCGCATACTTGACGGCGACGAGACGGGGAGCGATGCGATAAAGCGCGTGCGCCGTGTGATCGCGGACGGCGGCATTGCGGCGGTGAAAGGCATCGGCGGATTTCATCTCGTCTGCGACGCGACGAATGAGAAGGTAGTCGCGGAGCTGCGCAGGAGAAAGCATCGCCCAACGAAGCCATTTGCTGTGATGACGCGTGACATCGAGGCGGCAGAGCGCGAGGCAGAGGTGCCGACGTCTGCGCGGGCGATACTATGCGGCCATCAGCGGCCGATAGTGTTATTGAAAAAGCGCGACGGCGGGAATATTGTGAGTGGTGTAGCGCCGTATAACAGCAAGGTCGGCATCATGCTGCCGTACGCGCCGATACATTATTTGTTGTTTGATTATCCAATCGATGACACAAAGATGCCCGATGTGCTCGTGATGACGAGCGGCAATCCGAGCGGTGCGCCGATATGTCGCACGGACGACGATGCGCGCGAGGCACTGGGGTCGATTGCTGACGTGATTATGACGCACAATCGGCGCATACGCGTCAGAGCAGACGATACGGTGATGGATTTCTACGATGATGAGCCGTACATGATCAGGCGGAGCAGGGGATATGCGCCGCTTCCCGTCATGATGAGCGCGTCGCGAGAGAAATGTGTGCTCGCCATCGGCGGTGAGCTGAAGAATACGTTTTGCCTCGCGAAGAACGGCCTCTACTATCCATCGTCATATATAGGAGACTTGAGCGATGTGCGCACGGTTGCCGCGCTCAAGGAGACAGCGGAGCGCATGATGGCGCTGCTCGAGATGCGTCCCGACGTGATTGCCTGCGACATGCACCCGCGCTATCAGTCGAGCAGGGTGGCGCGAGAGATGGCGTCGCGACTCGGCGTGCCCATCATCGAGGTACAGCATCACTACGCGCATATTCTCTCGTGCATGGCAGAGAATGATGTCGCGGCTGACAAAGAGGTCATCGGCGTTGCGATGGACGGCACAGGCTACGGCACGGACGGCACGATATGGGGCGGTGAGCTCATGCGCGCGAGCTATCACGGCTTTAGGCGGCTCGGCTCCATCACGCCGTTTCACTGGGCGGGCGGCGACAGAGCCTCACGCGAAGGCTGGCGCATCGCCGCGAACATGATATATGATTTGATGCACGGCGATAAAAAGAGGACGCATGAAATATGTGACGCGCTTCATTTGGCGACGGAGACGCAGGTCGATGCGCAGATGTTCATGGAGGACAATCACATCAACTGCGTGACATCGACGAGTGCGGGCAGACTTTTTGATGCGGTCAGTGCCGTGCTCGGGATTTGTCGCGCGTCGTCATTCGAGGGCGAGGCAGCGATGCGTCTCCAGTACGCGGCCGAATGTGCTCAATCTGTTCAACGTGAATGTGAATCGAAGCGCAGTGATTTGAGCGATGAAAATGAATTGACGACAAAATTTGAAGATAAAGCGAAGCGGCTCGCGTATTTCTTTCATGATGAATTTGCGAAAATCATTGCCGAGAGCGCGACGCGCGCAGCTGAAAAGGAAGGGCTCGACACGGTGGCGTTGTCGGGCGGCGTGTTTCAAAATACGTTGCTGCTTTCAATGGCGGAGAAGAGATTGAAGCAAGCGGGGCTCATCGTCCTGCGTCATCATCTGATACCGCCGAATGATGGCGGCATTTGTCTCGGGCAAGCCGTCGCGGCGATGATGCAATAAAAAAACGCATAAAAAAACGGACGATACAAAAAATTGAGTATCGTCCGTTTTTTTATGAAATTTTCACGTCTGCTAATTTGCAACCCTCTCCGCCTCGCATTCGCTCGGCACCTCCCCCAAAGGGGGAGGCTTGGGTGTGTCTGAGTGATTTCGTTTATCGTGGCTTCGTTAAGATGTTTAAGTTTTATGCGCTAAATTTAGTTTTATCAGTCTTCGTCTTTTTTTATGACTTTCACGCCGCCCATGTATGGCACGAGCACGTCTGGTACGACGACGCTGCCGTCTTCCTGCTGATAGTTCTCGAGGATAGCGGCGACGGTGCGGCCGACGGCGAGACCTGAGCCGTTGAGCGTGTGGCAGAACTCCGGCTTCTCTTTCGGGCTGCGGCGGAATTTGATATTCGCGCGGCGCGCCTGATAGTCGAGGCAGTTCGAGCACGACGAGATTTCACGGTAGCAGTTCTGCGCCGGCATCCAGACTTCGATGTCGTACGTCTTCGCGGAGGTGAAGCTCATGTCGCCCGTGCAGAGCAACACGACATGATATGGAATCTTGAGGAGCTTCAGCACTTCCTCAGCGTCGGCGACCATGCCCTCGAGCTCGTCCCACGAATTTTCCGGCAGACAGAACTTTATGAGCTCGACTTTGTTGAACTGATGCTGACGAATGAGCCCGCGCGTGTCGCGACCCGCGCTGCCCGCCTCGGCGCGGAAGCTCGCCGTGTAGACGGTGTAGTGCTCGGGGAGTTTCCTGCCGTCGAGGATTTCCTCGCGATGATAGTTCGTGGCAGGCACCTCAGCCGTCGGCACGAGGTACTGGTCGAGTCCTTCGATTTTGAACATGTCCTCGGCGAATTTCGGCAACTGGCCCGTGCCAATCATGCTGTCGCGGCTGACGATGTACGGCGCAAGCATCTCCGTGTAGCCCTGCTTCGCGTGAAGGTCCATCATGAAATTGATGCAGGCGCGCTCAAGTCGTGCGCCAAGTCCTTTGTAGAACGTGAAGCGAGCGCCCGAGACTTTGTGTGCGCGCTCAAAATCGAGAATGTCTAGGTCCTCGCCGATGTCCCAGTGCGCTTTTGGCTCGAACGAGAATTTCGTCGGCTCATTCCAGCGCCTGACCTCTGGGTTCTCCGTGTCGTCCTTGCCAATCGGCACGTCTTCTTTCGGCATGTTCGGGATGGAGAGCATGATCTCGCGGAGCTTTGCCTCGACGCCTTTGAGCTTTTCATCGAGCTCCGAGATTTTATCGCCGACCTCGCGCATTTCTTTCATGAGCGCTGATGCGTCCTCGCCTTTTTTCTTCATGGCGCCGACTTCCTTCGATGCGGCGTTGCGCTTCGCCTTGAGCTCCTCGTACTGGCCGAGGATGTCGCGGCGCTCCTTCTCGAGCTCCTTGAAATTGTCGAGCCTAAGTGGATTGCAACGATGCTCGAGCATCGTCTGCACCTCGTCGACGTGATCGCGTACAAATTTAATATCCAGCATGGGAAATACCTCCTGAATTTATTTTCAAAATTTAGGTCATTTTGAAGTTATTTTCAGCTTTTTATTATACGCTGATTTTTAATTTATTGAAAGAGCAACGCGGAAAATTTTGAGGAGGCACGTTCAGATGAAGTACTGTCCATATTGTGGTCAAATGATTGAGCCGCGCAAGCATGTCAACTGGTTCATATTGATTTTGATGTGTTTTCTGACGGGCGGTTTTTGGCTCATTCTTTATGTGCCGTATTATTTTCTTTTCAAAGACTCCGCGTGTCCTATGTGCGGGGCGAATGCAAACGATTTTTCAAATTATCCGCCGAGTGCGGTTTAAATTGTCTTGAGGGGAGCAGCCTTTATGAAGAAAATGATTGGAGCAGCGGCTGCCGTCCTCATCGCCGTGGCCGGGGGCGGGTACTGGTATGTGCACTGGTACACGAAGACGCCGACCTACACCATAGACGAGATCAGGGCGGCTGCTGTTGAGCATGACCCGGAGGCATTCGAGAGGCGTGTCAATCTCGACCGCGTGGTCTCAAGCGGCACAGATGATGTGATGGGATTCATGATGGGCGACGCAGGCGATGCGATCATGGGCACGCCTTTTGCGCGCGACATCGTGTGCGCGGTGAAGCCTGCCGTCGTGAGCGGGCTCAAAGACACGATACTCATGATGGTGAAGACGGGCACGTTCGACGGCACGGACAGGGCGCAGTCGCACGCTCAAGGTCAGAAGGACGCGAGCGCGAATACCATCATCGAGAAATCTGGGGCGCGCTCCATCGATTTCAGCGGCATTGACTATGTGAAGGAAAATGACGATGGCGACAAGGCGAATGTCGGCATTCGCATAGATGAGCCAGACCTCGGCAACTATGTGCTCGACATCGCGATGGAGAGGCAGTCCGACCGCACATGGCAGGTCGTCGCCGTGACGAATCTGCGCGAGTATCTCGACGCGCTGTCGGCGGCGAAGAAAACGGCGCTGAATGACTACCTGCGCTCGACGAAGCCCATCATAGACCAGTACAATGATGAGCTCAAGGCCATGCGCGCTGCGGCGAAACTGGCGTCGCCGGAGCTTGTCGCGAAGATTATAGAGAACCGTGAAAAGCTCGCCGTGGCGCTCTCGGGTGTCGCGGTGCCGGATGCGGCGCAGGATGTCGCGACGAAGCGGCAGGAGTACATCGCCTGCGTCGTCGAGTATTTGAAGGGCGTGAAGGAAAGCCTTTCGGGCAATGACAACATCACCATCATGCGAGCCGCGCGCGAGGCGAACAGACAAGCAGAGCGGCTCGGCGCGGAGCTGGAAATGGTGGAGAGCTCTGCGAATGGCTCGATGAGTGTTGTGAAATAAACGAATCGATGATTAAAAAATTGCGTCAGAATTTGATTGAAGTTGCATGATGGCGCAAGCGAGGGAAAATAAATGGATTTGTCATCAATGATAGAGAATGAGGCGCGCACGGCGAAAGCAGCATCAAGAAAGCTCGCCGTGACACGCACGGATGTGAAAAATAAAGCGCTTTTGGCAATGGCGGACGCGCTGGAGAAAAATGAGAATACAGAGCGCATACTGGCGGCGAACGCGAAAGACGTCGAGAACGCGAAAAAGCGTGGGACACGCGCGTCGATGATAGACCGCCTCGCGCTCAATGAAAAACGCATACATGATATGGCTGGCGGCCTCAGGCAGACGGCGTCGCTGCCTGACCCTATCGGCGAAGTCGTGTCGGGCACGGTGCGGCCAAATGGGCTCGAGATACGGCGCGTGCGCGTGCCACTCGGTGTCGTCGGCATCATCTACGAATCGCGGCCAAATGTCACGTCCGATGCCATCGGGCTTTGTGTGAAGTCGGGCAACGCCGTGATGCTGAGGGGCGGCTCTGACGCCATAGAGTCAAATCGCGCAATCGTGTCGGTGCTTGAGGGAGCAGCTTATGGCGCGGGCATAGAGCGTGGCGCGATTCAGTTCATCGACTCCGTCGACCATGAGTCTGTCGGCGTCATGATGGGGCTCAAGGGGCTCTTATCCGTCATCATTCCACGCGGCGGAGCGGGGCTCATTCGTCGCGTCGTCGAGCACAGCCTCGTGCCTGTCATCGAGACAGGCTCAGGGATATGTCACACGTTTGTCGACGAGTCAGCAGACCTCGACATGGCGGTGCGCATTGCCGTCAATGCGAAGACGAGCCGCCCGTCCGTCTGCAACGCGATGGAAACGCTGCTCGTTCATGAGAAAGTCGCCGAAAAATTTTTGCCGATGCTCGCGGAGAAAATGCGCGCAAAAGATGTCGAACTCAGAGGCGACGAGCGTTCGCGCGAGATTGTGGCCGACATGAAAGTGGCGACGGATGAGGACTGGGCGACGGAGTATGATGACCTCATTCTTTCCGTGAAAGTCGTCCATAGCATCGACGAGGCGATAGATCATATCAACCGCTACAACACGGGGCACAGCGAGACCATCGTGACGCGCGACCTCGTGAACGCGCATCGCTTTCAGAGCGAAGTCGATGCGGCGTGCGTCTATGTGAACGCGTCGACGCGATTCACCGACGGATTTGAGTTCGGCTTCGGCGCGGAGATCGGCATATCGACGCAGCGCATCCATGCGCGCGGGCCAATGGGTCTCACGGAGATGACGACGACGAAGTATATCATCTACGGCGATGGGCAGATACGTGAATGATGGCGGCAGAATTGAACGAGAGCGAGCGTGACATGAGGCAGGTTTTTTGCGCCTATTGCCGAACGCTCGGACAAATTTGGCACGACAAGAAGGGCCATCATGACATCGTTGATTTTCTTGAGGCTGCTCTTTTTGTCGCTGTGACGTCGGGCGCTGTCTACGGCGTGATAAAGTTCATATCGTCATTTCACTGAATCATAACCGCCTTTTAATCGATAGATTATGGGCGGCTTTCTTGTAATGCTCGGCGCGCGACTATTATGATGCAATAATTGTTGCGATAAGAGACGGCGTGACTTATAATATGTTGAGAGATAATAGATGATGGAGCAGTGCGTTAAATTTTGGGGCTGAGCTGAATGGACGAAATGGATGAGCGACGCGGCGAGAAAATCGTCAAGCGAAAACGCGTGGGCATACTGGGCGGGACGTTCGACCCTATCCACGTGGGCCATCTGATGATGGCCGAGGCCGTGAGGAACGAGTATCACCTTGACAAGATTCTTTTCATCCCGACGGGCAATCCGCCGCACAAGCATGGCGACGTCACGTCCGCCGAGCATCGCTACATGATGACGATGCTCGCGACGTGCTCCAATCCGTTTTTCGAGGTCTCGGACATCGAGATGAAGCGCGAAGGGCTCTCGTATTCCGTTGACACGGTGCGCGCGCTTCAACGCGAGCATAAAGACACAGATTATTTTTTCATCATTGGCACGGACATCGTGAAGACGATTGCGACGTGGGAGCGTATCGATGAGCTTTTGTCTATTTGCGAATTCATTGCGGCGCAGAGACCAGGCAGCGATGCGTCGGCCGAGACGCTCAGGGCGGAGCTCGGCGAGATAGGCGAGACGCGCATTCACGCGCTTGCTACGCCGGAGCTCGAGATTTCGTCAACGGACATACGCTCGAGGGTGCGCCGTGGCTATTCGATAAAGTATGTCGTGCCGCCGTCCGTCGAGCAATATATCGCGAAATATCATTTATACAAGTGATTTACAAAAACCGTATATTTTTGGAGAGATAAAATTATCATGTTGCCTTTTGAGGAATGCAAGAAAATTTTGAAGGAACGGCTCAATGAGCACAGATATAATCACACGCTTGGCGTCGTGGAGTCGGCGCTTCAGCTCGCGGAGCGGTTCGGCGTTGATGAGGAGAAGACGCGATATGCGGCGCTCCTTCACGACTGCGCGAGGGAGTTCTCGACGGACGCGCTCGTGAAAGAGGCAGAGAAGCGCGGCATGAGGCTCGATCCGATTGAGCGCGCACTGCCGATACTCGTTCACGCGCCGCTCGGCGCCGTGAGGGCGGCCGAGGTCTACGATGTGCATGACATTGACATCGAAATGGCGATTTTCTCGCATACGGTCGGGCGCGCGCACATGACGCCGCTCGACAAAATCATTTACTTCGCGGACATGATAGAGCCGGGGCGCGACTACGACGGCGTCGATGAGCTTAGGAGGCTCGCGCGCGAGGCGTCGCTCAGCGAAATGACGCTCGCGGGGCTGTCGCACTCCATCGCGTTTGTCGTGAGCCGCGGCGGGCTCGTGCATCCGTGCACCGTCGAGGCAAGGAACAGTATCATCATGGAAGGATAGCAATCAGCAGATGAATGACAAGCGGCGCGCAAGCCCCCGAAGGCCAATGAGGAAGCGTCAGCCGTCACTGACTGGGGCAAACATAAAAGAAAAAAGAAAAATACGCCGCCGCTTTAGAAGACTTCAGGTGATGCGGCAGATACTTTTCATGATTATTTTCATGATATTGTCTGTGCCGGCGTATCATCTGCTGCTGTGGGGCATGGCGAAGTATGACGTGTACCACGCGCATTACATGGAGTATCAGGAGCGCAAGGCAGAGCGCGCGACGCCGATAGACAATAAATTCGTCGAGTACATGAACGTGCTCGTCGTCGGCGTCGACTCGGGCGGCATGGGCATGAATCCGCGAGCCGACGCCATCGTGCTCGTGAGCCTCGACCAGAGCACGGGCAGGCTGCGCACGATGTCCATACCGCGCGGCACGCTCGTGACGACGAATGACGGCGAGCAAAAGCAGCTGAAGATGGTCTATGAATCGGGCGGCATCAAGGACACCGTCGTGGCGGTGCGCGAGCTTCTCGGCATCACGGTGCATCAGTATGTCGTGCTCGACTCGGCGGCGCTCGCGGAGCTCATCGACACGCTCGGCGGCGTCGACATATACGTCGAGACGAAGATGGACTATGAAGACCCAGAGGCAGGCCTCTATATACATTTGCCGCAGGGGTATCAGCACATGGACGGCGAGACGGCGGCGAAATATTTGAGGTATCGCTCGGGCGACCTCGGCGACATTGGCCGCGTGCAGAGACAGCACAGATTTGTCAGCGCCGTATATGGCCGCGTGCTCAACGTCGATACGATAGCGAAGCTGCCTGACCTCGTGACGCTGCTGCAGACGCGTGTCAATACGAGCGTCGAGGTCTGGGACTCAGCGGAGCTCGCGAAGGTGCTGAAGACGCTGTCAGCGGAGGAGCCCGAGGCGATGATGCTGCCGGGTCAGCCGATGGCGGGCGATGAGACGGCGTGGCTCCCCGACAAAGATAAAATCAACGAGAAAATCAGCGAGCTTTTCCCGAAGGCTGAGGAAATGGCCGACGAGGGAGCAGATGAATCAAGCAAATGAATATATACCACATATATAATTGAGGGAGGAAATAAACTGGTGGAGAAATCACTTGAGCTGGCGCACGAGATAGCGGCGGCGGCCAGCAACAAAAAGGCGCACGACATTGTCATCATGAAAATGATTGGCCTCACAATGTCGACGGATTATTTCGTCGTCTGCTCGGCGAACACGACGACGCAGACGCGCGCCATTGCGGATGAGATTGAGGAAAAGCTTTCGAATAAGGGCATAAGCTTTCAGCACAAGGAAGGCTATCGCGAGGGCGAATGGATACTGATGGACTACGGCGACGTCGTGGCTCACATATTCACGCGCGACGCGCGCGAGTACTATGCGCTCGAGTCGCTGTGGCGCGACGCGGAGCTCACGCCGTACGAGGATGAATAAATGACAGACGACAAGGCTCATAAAAATGATGGGCACAAAGTGATGGAGACGGCAAGCGGTCGCCTCGTCGATGAGGAGTGGCATCACAAGGAGTATCACAAGCCGAGCACGGTCGAGACGCTCCGCGTCGTGCGCGTCGGTCGTCAGGATCACGATGCGTGGCTCGATGCGGGGACGGGCAACACGAGCGATGACATTCTGCTTCATCACCTGCAGCAGACGCACCCCGTCGAGGTTGGCGAGGAAGTCGAGGTCTTTCTCTATCGTGACCCGAAAGGCCGCATCACGGCCAGCATGCGCGTGCCGAAGATGCGCGAAGGTCAGATAGCACGGCTCAAGGTCATAAACGTCTCGAAGGACGGCGCGTTTCTCGATGTCGGCGCAGAGCGCGGCATTTTCATGCCGTTCGCGGGCATGCGCGGCAGGCCTCAGATTGGCGAAGTCGTGTGGGCGAAGCTCTACACGGACAAATCCGGCAGGCTCGCCGTGACGATGGAAGTCGAGGACGAGATACGGCGCGCGTCGAAAGCGGCGCACTATGATATGAAGCGCGGCACACCCGTGACAGGCGAGATATACAACTACACGGACAAGGGCGCGTTCATGTTCTCGCGCGAGCACTACATCGTGTTCATCGACAACAGTGAGATGACGGACGTGAGGCCACGTGTTGGCGCCACTGTCACGGCGCGCGTCACGTATGTGCGTCCCGATGGCAGGATCAATGCGTCGCTGCGTGAGCAAAAGGAGAAAGCACTCTCGACAGACGGCGAAGCGATACTCGAGCTTTTGAAAGAGCGCCACGGCAAGATGCCGTACACGGACAAGACATCGCCGGAGGTCATTCGCGACAAGTTCCACATCAGCAAGGCCGCATTCAAACGCGCCGTCGGCCATCTGATGAAGGCGGGGCTCGTCGAAGAGCAGGACGGCTGGACGATTTTGAAGCAATGATAAGCCAATGATGAAGCAAAATTAAAAAAATATTGTCGATGATGATAATTTTTTTCGCAGAAAAGAAGGAAAAATTTTTTTTACATCGAATAAATATAATAACAGGGTAATTTTAAACATTTTCTCACGCAAATGAAATTCTCTTTTTACTTTGTGAGATAGAGATTTTGATGGGGGCGAATCAAATGGCAGAGACAAGTGGAGACAAGAAAGGTATTCTGCTGGAAACAGGCACAAATGAATTTGAAATCGTCGAGTTCAATATAGGCGATGTGAACTATGGCATAAACGTGGCGAAAGTCCGCGAGGTCATCACGAGCGCGGATTTCCCTGTGACGCCGATGCCGCAGGCTCATCCTTATATTGATGGACTCTTCACGCTGCGCGGGCGCTCCATGCCGCTCGTCAACCTGCAGCGCTGCCTGAACGTGCAGGGCTCCGAGCATCCGAAGAACATCATCGTGACGGAGATAAACAACTACAGCATTGGCTTCCTCGTCGACAACGTGTCGCGCATACACCGCATATCGTGGAAGGAAATGGAGCCAGCGCCGGAGGTCGGCGACCAGTCGCGCGTCGTCGGCATCATAAAGATGGAGGACAAAATCGTGCTCCTGCTCGATTTCGAGACGGTCATCGCGGAGATCAATCCAGAGATCAATGCAAAGCTCACGACGGTCGAGGACGTCGAGGAGGACATCAAGACGAAGCGCAGCAAGGCGCACATCGTCGTCGCTGAGGACTCGCCGATGCTTCGCGAGCTCCTCGTCTCGACGCTTCACGACGCAGGCTATACATTCGTCAAGCCGAATGGCAACGGCCAGGAGGCGTGGGACTATCTGCAGGGACTCACGCAGCAGGACAAGCCCATCGAGCAGCTTGTCAGCCTCGTCGTCACCGATATCGAGATGCCGCAGATGGATGGCCATCGCCTGTTGAAGCTCATCAGAGAAGACGAGCGTCTCGCGGCTGTGCCGGTCATCCTCTTCTCGTCGCTCATCAACGAGGAAATGCGTCTCAAGGGCAAATCGCTCGGCGCAAGCGCGCAGGTCTCGAAGCCTGAGATTGACAAGCTCATCAAGCTCATCGATGAGCTCGTGTTTGGCAGGCACCTCTCGAAAGAGGACGAGGAACAGGGCAGCCTCATGAAGTAAAAACAAATCAGGAAATTTAAAAGGCTCAATCGCTTATGCTTGATGATAAGCGATTGAGCCTTTTCGTTTGCGTGAAATTCGATGAAAGCAAACCCTCTCCGCCTCGCATTCGCTCGCGCAAAAAATGCCACTGGCATGTTTGCCCCCTCATTAGGGAGGCTGGCTTCACAGAGTCTGTGATTATTTACACTAGTTAGAGCGGTTCCTTACGAAAAGCGTAATTGCACATTTCCGTCGTAACTGAAAACGTATGGTTTGCTTTGTCTGTGAACTGAAGGACTATCGTTCACTCTCAGTCATATCGTGAAGCATTGCTTTCGCGTTGCCTCCCACTCTGGGGGAGGTGCCCCGAAGGGGCGGAGAGGGTCGGCATTTATGACGGCTTTATATACATAAAATTGATATAGCGTTTTTAGTCCACGGACGCCTCGTTGTCGTTTGTCTTTTTTTTGCGGCGCGGAGTGGCGCGCGGAAGGGTGCGCTTTTTTGTCGCGTTGCGATGAATGTCGACGATGACGAGTCTGATGATGACGATGAGCGGCACGGCGAGAAACATGCCGGCGACGTCGAGCACGCTGCCGCCGAGCAAGATGCCGAGCAGTATGACGATTGGATGAAGGCCAAGCGATTTGCCGATGAGCTGCGGATATATGAAGTTATGATTGATCTGCGTGATGGTGACGTAGAATATCAGCGTCTGTATGGCAAGCTCCGGCGATATGGTCGCGGTGAGCGCCGTGCCGAAAGCGGACGCAATCGTGGGGCCGATGACGGGGATGAATTCGCTTAAGCCCGAGATGACGGCGAATATGGACGCGTACGGCAGTCCGCGCATCGAGAAATAGATAAACACAATCGTGCCCATGATGAAGCAGATGATGATTTGACTGCGGATGTATGTGTGAAGTGCGAAAAGAATATGGTCGAACAGTCTGAATACTCTGAGGTGATCTCTCGCGGGGAAGAGTCGCGCAATCCAACGCTGCATTTCGCGCCCGTCCTTCAAAAGATAAAACGCCGTGAAGAGAATGATGACGACGTCAAACACGCGCGTGAATATCGTGACGACAGTTTTGAGCGAAGAGCGTAGCACATTTATCGAAAGCGTGGCGAGCTCCGTCCACAGTTCGTCGAGCTCATTCGAGATGAATTCGTATGACTCAAGCAGCTGCCTGATGCTCGCGTTGAGTCGTGGCAGGTCAGCGACGAAGCTTTGTATGGAGTTGGCGAGCGTTGTCGAGAGCACGGTGAAAAGGACGATGACGAGTATGCAGAATATGATGAGCGATAGCCCAGCCGCGACGGAGCGCGGCAGGAGCCTGAGCCGTTCCATTCTGTTGACGAGCGGGCGAAGCAAAAGGTCGAGAAGCAACGCGATGAATACGACGAACGCAATCTCAGGAATCAGCCAAAACGCCGACATCGTGACGATGAACGAGACAGCAAGCACTATGGATGTCTGATATTTTTTCATCGCGTGGCCTCCTTCCTTTTGAATGTTCGTGGCTCTTGCTGATTTCGCGGCGCTGAAATCACGCCGCCGATGAAAAATGAATCGTTATTCTTTTAGAGGCTTCTCCCATAACTGTGGGTAAGCCAGCATGAAAAAAGAAACCACTTGCACGCTCTGCTATAGTAGAAGTTGCCAAACAAAC
>OMWN01000069.1 GCA_900314765.1 uncultured Selenomonadales bacterium
AAACGACAAGTCGACGAACGCGTCTTTCCCCGTGCGCCCGAGCATGTCGTTGATGAACGTCAGCGTCACGTGCTTTCGCTCCTCGCGCCCAAATACGAATTTAAAGATTAAGTCATTTGTGGGATTATACGGTGGAATTTTCTTCATCGTCATCACCTTCCCGAATAGCCGATATTTCTTATATTATAACTTTTTTCGTATAAAAATTCCATGCAAAAAATCTGCGCGCCAGCGACGGCGCGCAATTTTTTCACTCTATTTCCCTTACTCCTTCTTCTCTTTCCCTCACTCCACCCCGCTCGCGACATCGAGTGCGCGGTCGATGACTTTGTCCATGTCGTAGTATTTGTATTCGCCGAGGCGGCCGCCGAATATGACGTTTTTTTCGCGCTTTGCTTTTTCTTGGTATTTCGCGAAGAGCGCGGCGTTGTTGTCGTCGTTTACGGGGTAGTACGCCTCGTCGCCCCTGTGCCACTCGGCGGGGTATTCGCGCGTGATCCACGTGACGGGACTCTCGGCCTTGCCTCTGAGGAAATGGCGATGCTCGATGATGCGCGTCCACGGGGTCTCGCTGTCGGTGTAGTTCATGGCCGCGACGCCTTGATAGTTCTCGCTCTCGACGCGCTCGAGCTCGAACCTCAGCCCGCGATAGCCGAGCTCGCCGAGCTCGTAGCCGAAGTATTCGTCGATCGCGCCGGTGTAGACGATGTGCTGCGCGAGCGACTCGTAGTGCGCGCGCTCCCGCAGAAAATCGACGCCCGTCTCGACGTCCGCATCGCCGATGAGCGCCTCGATGAGCGCGTTGTAGCCGTCGAGGCGGCCGTCCTTGCCAATCGGTATGCCTTGGTACGTGTCGCTGAAATAGTTGTTGTCGTACGTGAGGCGCACGGGCAGCCGCCGAATGATGAACGCGGGAAGCTCCGTGCATTTCCGCCCCCACTGCTTCTCCGTGTAGCCCTTGATGAGCCGCTCGTAGACGTCCGTGCCGACGAGGCTGATGGCCTGCTCCTCGAGGTTTCGTGGCTCGCCCGCCATCCGCGCCATCGCCTCGCGCCGCTGCTCCTCAATTTTCGCCGCCGCCTCCGCGGGCGTCACGACGCCCCACATCTCGTGGAACGTGTTCATGTTGAACGGCAGATTGTAGAGCTGCCCCTTGTAGTTCGCGACGGGCGAATTCACGAAGCCATTGAAATCGACGAACGCGCTCACATACTCCCACACGTGGCGAATGCTTGTGTGAAAAATATGCGCGCCGTACATGTGCACGGGGATGCCGTCGCGCACCTCGCACCTCACATTGCCGCCGACACCATCGCGCCGCTCCAGCACGAGGCAGCGCCTGCCGCGCCGCATCGCCTCATGGCAGAACACCGCGCCGAAAAGCCCCGACCCGACAATCACATAATCGTAACGCATAAAATCGCTCCTTCACGGAAATTTGAAATGATTTTGAAATGATTCTATCATCGCCGCGCCGCGTGTGCAAATTTTAAATTTTATTGGTGATATGCCCCGTTGTGTGATAAAATGATTAAAAATGTTTATTTTGCGCATAAAAGCGGAGGGATTAATTTGTCATTTTTCAGCAATTTAGTGGACAACGGAAAAAATCTTGGAACGCAGATAGGCTCTGCCGTCAACACGATGACGCAGCAGATGAAGACAAATGCAAAATTTTCAACGGAAAAGAACCTGATTCAGGCAGAAATCGACACCGTGCAGGCAGAAATCAATAAATCTTATCAGCTCATCGGTCAAAAATACGTTGAGCACCTCATTCACACGCAGGCCGAGCCAATCCCCGAGGTCACGGACACGCTGAGGCTCCTCGACCCGAAGCTCGAGCATCTTGCGGAGCTCAATCAGAAGATGATTGAAATCGAGAAAAAAGAAAAAGACCAGCACATCATTGCTGAAAAGATGAAATTCGAGCAGGAGTACCAAGCGCAGAAGGAGAAGCTCGACAAGGCGCTCAAGATGGGCGTCATCACGCAGGACGAGTACATGGCGAAAATCAAGTACTACATAAACAGGCTCGACAATTTCGAGGAAATAAAGCGCATAAAGGCGCAGTACGACATGGGCATCATCGGCGCGGCGGAGCGCGACGCAAAGCTGCGGCAGCTCGGCGTCCTCAGCTGAAAATCTTTCAAACTCGACACGCAGGATTTTTGATTTCTGCGTGTTTTTTTCTGTGAAAATCTTCCACAATATGATAAACTAAAGACATACTGATTATTTCTTATTTCACATGCTTCAATTAATCAGCGTTTCCTTAATTGTCATCATTTAATCCGTAAAATTTCCAAGGGGGAATCATCAAATGGACGTTTCAATGGTCGAGGAATTCAAGAAATTCATAAAGCGCGGCAACGTCATGGACATGGCGGTCGGCGTCATCATCGGCGCCGCGTTCGGCAAAATCGTCGCGTCGTTCGTGTCGGACATCATCATGCCGCCGCTCGGGCTCATCATGGGCAAGGCCGACATGTCGAACCTCTTCATCCCGCTCTCATCGACTCCAGTCGCGACGCTCGCCGAGGCCAAGGAGCTCGGCATCCCCGTCATCGCCTACGGCAACTTCATCAGCACATGCTTCGACTTCGTGCTCGTCGCCTACGCGCTCTTCGTCATCGTCATGATCTACAACCGCGTCAACCCGCCAGCCAAGCCTGTGCCCAAGCGCCTCTGCCCTTTCTGCAAGACCGAGATTGCCGAGGACGCCACCCGCTGCCCGCACTGCACATCCGAGCTGCCCGCGGAAAGTAAATAAGGAAGGAAAATGAAAACTCGCTCACGAAATGGGCGAGTTTTTTTATTTCCTTCATTATTACAAACATCCCTTCACCACACACAATTACACATTTTTCCAACAAAACATCCGCAAAAACATCATAAACTGTTGCACTCACGCGCATTTTGTTTTATAATTGACGAAACCACATAAAGTATACTAAATATATATGATTTATATTTTCACGAAATGGGGCAATGCAAATGGACAAAAAAGAAAAAAATCAAAGCCTGCGGCTCACGGCCGCCATATTCATCGGGCTCGTGCTCGGCATCGCGTTCGGGCTCGTCATGCCGGGGCGCTTCGAGTGGATGCTCCCCGCGGTCAACCTCGTCTCGACGCTCTACATGAACGCCCTGCGCATGATGATTTACCCGCTCGTCTTCTGCTCCCTCATCGTCGGCATCAAAGGCATCGGCAGCGTCTCCGCGACAGGGCGCATCGGCGGCCAGTCCATCCTCTACTTCACCGCGACCACCCTCTTCGCGAGCCTCCTCGGCCTGTTTCTCCCGAAAGCGCTCGGCCTCGGCGAAGGCGTCGTCATCGAGATGAGCGACAAAGTCGTTGAGACCACCAAATTCACCAGCATCCTCGACACCGTCGCGAACCTCATCCCCGCGAACCCATTCACCGCATTCTCGACAGGCAACATGCTGCAGGTCCTCGTCTTCGCCATCATCGTCGGCGTCACCTGCCTCTCCCTCGGCGAGAAAGCCGACCCATTCGTGCGCGTCGTCGAGTCCTTAAGCGACATCTCCGTCAAAATCGTCTCCGTCGTCATGATGTTCACACCAATCGGCGTCTTCAGCTCCATCTCCGCCGTCGTCTACGCCAACGGCACCTCCACCATCGCGGCGCTCGCCACCGTCATGGCCGCCATCTATATAACATACGCCCTCTACACCCTCATCGTCTACGGCGGCATCGTGCGCATCATCGGCAAGACCGGCATCAAAGACTTCTTCCTCGCCGTCATGCCCGCCGCCCTCAACGCGTTCGGCACATGCTCGAGCTCAGCGACGCTCCCCATCAGCAAACGCTGCGCCGACGAGCTCGGCGTCCCCAACGAAATCTCCTCGATGGCGCTGCCGCTCGGCGCGACCGTCAACATGGACGCCGTCTCCATCCTCATGTCATTCATGATCGTCTTCTTCGCCAACGCCTGCGGCATTGACATCAGCTTCGGCATGCTCGCCATCGTCATCCTCGCCAACACGCTTCTCTCCATCGGCACACCGGGCGTCCCCGGCGGCGCCATCGCATCGTTCGCGGCTCTCGCCGCAATAGCGGGTCTCCCCGTCGGCATCATGGGCGTCTACATCAGCGTCAATACCCTCGCCGACATGGGCGCCACCTGCTGCAACGTCCTCGGCGACCTCGCCTGCTCCGTCGCAATGAAAGAGACCGTCAAACTCGACAAAGCGTGAGCAGGGAAATGTTGGACGTGTTGATAGTGTTGATAGTGTTGGATAGATTGGATATGTTGGCAATGTTGAACAACAATATTATTGTTGGAAATGTTGTTAATGTTGGAGGAAATGTTATTGTTGGAAATGTTGGATTTGATGGCTATGTTGAACAACAATGAATATATTGGATGTGTTGTTAATGTTGAACAACATCATCAACACTGAGCAAATCAAATACGATGAAAGCGCGCCCACGAAGGGCGCGCTTTTTTTGTGAGTTTGCGCGTAAATGAATACGATGACGAGCCTATATTATTAATGAATGAAATTTGTTGGCACTGTTGGATAAAATGTTATTGTTGATTATGTTGGGTAATATAGATATGTTGAACAACAATAACAACAATATCAACAGTGCCAACATGATCAACTTCTTCAACACTTTCGCGTTTAAAATTTTTCACTGTTGATTATGTTGGCTGTGTTGTTGATGTTGAACAACAATACCACTGTTGAACAACTTCCCCAACTTCACGCGCTCTTTTCCGGCGCGTATTTTTTTTCGCAAATTTGCGCACAAAATTCGTCTCATGTTCTATTTACCTTGTTTTTCACACAAATTTTTGGTATTATATACGTATACAAATCAAAAGTATGAGCCATAATTTGATGAGCAAATTTCAAGCGATGATAATTTTTGTGATTGCGACGGAGAAATCGCAGTCGAGAGCAAAGGAGAGAAGTTATGAGGGAAATGCTGCCAAATGATGAGGACATCGCGGCGATTGAGCCGATTTACAGTGAGCGGGGCGACGTGACGCGCATCTATCTCGCGCACGGCGGCGAGCGCGTCGTGGATGCGGAGGTGCGCGCGGTGCTGCGTGCGCTCGCGTCGCGCCACGACAAGACGGTGGAGCTGATGCGCCGCCACGCGGAGCGCTACACGCATCGCCGCCTTTACAATCCGCTGGCGGCGTCGGCGGGGCTCGTGCTGGTGCCCGTGAAGATGAGACGGCCGCGCGTGAAGGGCGACGCCGCGCTCGGCCACGTGAATGTCGCGGCGCTGCACGAAGTCGCGGGCGACGGCAGCGGCTCCGTCATATCGATTGGCGCGGGGCGGAGGCTGCGCACGCCGTGGAGCCTCCGCACGACGCACCGCCACATCGAGGAAGCTGAGCACATGCGCAGCGACATGGTGAGAGAGATGTGCGAGTATTTTGTGAAGCATTATGTGATTGAGTGAGGGGAATAAGGAGAAGTCACCCCACCACCGCCTACGGCAGATGTGGCGGACATAGCTAAAGTGATCAATAAGACTATATCATTAACGATATACTTTAAGTTCTCTAAACGCTGACCCTCTCCGCCTCGCATTCGCTCGCGCAAACATGCCACTGGCATGTTTGCGCGAGCGCAGGGGCCGGAGAGGGTCGGCTGAGGTTAAGCGATAAGTGATTGCTTGTTGCTTGCAGCTTATTGTCACCCCACCTCAAAAAAAGTGCAATTTCATCCATCATCCAAAATCACATATTCACACTCACAGAAAAGCGAGCCCTTGAATCGTCTCGGGCTCGCTTTTTTCATGGGTTTTATCAAAAGAGCAACAACAATTTTTTATGTTTTTCTTCTACTTATAGCGCGCGCGCACGCGCGCGTATTTTTGCTATTTTATAACATTGTTTTTAATTGTTTTTAGGAGTCGCTGAAACCCGCTACTGGCGCGGCTTCCAGCAATCGAAGCATGTCACTTTCAGGGGTTTTGCATGTCACTTTCAGGGGTTTTAAAGAGTCGAAGGTGTCACTTTCAGGGGTTTTGCGTGTCACTTTCAGGGAATTTAAAAATAATATGACAAAATCAGGTATCAAAACTGCTATTTTTTACCTGAAATTGTCATACTTAGCTTGATTTTTTACGTTTTTTTATGTATTATGAGACTCAAACATGTCATATTCAGGGGTTTACCTCTTTTTTTGTCACACTTGGAAAGGGGAAAATAAAATGGGCAATAAAAGAAATCCACCTCGATACAAGAAGGGGCTTTTGCTTACAAAGGACAACAATTTCATCAGAATTCATGGAAACATGACGCCGATGAGCTACAAGCTCGTTAATTTTTTTCTGTGGGCTGCCATCAAAGAACATCGCCTTGAAAATCTTCAGGCAAATGCTGCGGACCTTGCGCGACTGCTCAGCATAGGAGACCATAGTTTTGGAAAAGTATTCAAAGAGGAATGCAAAAAGGCTTCCGAGACGTCGATTGAGATTCAGGATAAATTCGATCCAGATGAAAAATGGAAGTTTATGCCGCTTATCACGTTGATGGAGTATGATCATGGCACGCTTACGACCACAATAAATCCCAAGATTTTGCCGTACATCAAAGACCTCAGCAGCAATTATACGCCGGTCGAGCTGAAGACGTTGAGCTCTTGCGGTTCGTATCCATCCATGCGCCTTTATGAGGTGTGTCTCTCGTGGAGGCGCGCGGGGCAGGTGACGTATTCGGTCGAGGAATGGCGCGGGCTCCTCGGCGCCGCGAAAAAAACGTATGATTCTTTTTCTCAGTTCAAGCGACGTATATGGATGCCCGCAATCGAGGGCGTCAATCACCGCACGAATATCCGTGTCACTGACGAGTTCGTGAAAGAGGGGCGCACGGTGAAGGAAATCACCGTCTACATCAAGGAAGTCAAGACGATAGATGCTGTCGCTGATGATGTGCCGCTGTCTCTCGACACATACGAAGATGTTTCAAAGCCCGCCGCGCAGAAGGGCAAGGAGACGCCCGCAATGCCTGAGACTGTCATGGACATGATTGCGCTTGGGTTCGATGTGAAGACGGCGAGCACTTATTATGAGAAATTCGGCGAAGCGTATTGCAAGGCGCAGGTGGATTTCGTGGTGGAGATGAGCAAGAAGGGGCGCATCAAGAACACGGCGGGGTATCTTCGCCGCGCGATGGACGGGGACTTCGCGGGGGAGCGTGAGCGCGCGCGTGAGGCTGAGCGCCGCGAGCGCGAGTGGCAGCGCGCGAAGGAGCAGGAGAAGCGCGAGCTCGTCGAGGGCGGCATTTTCGGCGAGCGCGTGGCGACGGAGGGCGTGGAGAGCGTCGGCGACATCGCGCGGTCGATCGTCCGCGAGACGGCGCCGAGCGAGCCCGTGGAGGCGGCGCCGATGATGCCTGCCGACGAGAAGGCGGCGGGGTATTGGCAGGCCATCCTCGGCATTGCGAAGTCGCCGCTCTATGGCCTCTCGACGCTCGTCGTCGAGCATTGGCTCACGCCGTGCGTCCCCGTCTCGGTCGACGGCGGCACGCTCAGCATCGTCGCGCCGAACGATTTCGCGAAGCGGATGATCGTGAGCGAGTACCTCGCAACGCTGAAAAAGGCCGCCGCCGCGATGGGCATCAGCGACGTCGTCTGCACGGCGGTGAGCTGAAACATACCCATAGGTGTATGTGTAACAATGTTACATTTTCTTCGAATTGACGAAAATCATGAACTCACAGTTAACAAATATCAAAAATATTGCTTTTAATGAAAATATTTTTCAATAAAATATTGCGTTGGGCGGAAATTATGATATAATGGACGTTGCGTGGGCGACTGATAACTCGCCGCGCATTGGCCCAAGGCCGAAGCCCGAAAGGACGACTGAGGAAACGTGGACACTCAAGAAGCTCCCGAAGGCGTGGCGGAGGGCCGCCGTGATAACAATCTATTTTTAGGAGGAGTTTCTTATGAAAAAGACTCTCGTTTCGGCACTCACGACCGCGCTGGTCGTCGGTGCAGCTTCCACCACTTTCGCTGCGGCAAATCCTTTTGAGGATGTGCCGGCTGACCACTGGGCTTACGATGCTGTCGCTCAGCTCGCTGCTGACGGCGTCATCGAGGGCTACGGCGATGGCACGTACCGCGGCGACCAGGAGATCACGCGCTATGAGATGGCGCAGATGGTCGCGCGCGCGATGGCAAAGGGCGGCGCGAGTGACGCTGACAAGGCGATGATCGACAAGCTCGCCGCTGAGTTCGCTGATGAGCTCAACAGCCTCGGCGTCCGCGTTGCGGCCCTCGAGAAGAAGGTCGACAACGTCAAATGGACGGGCACTGTCCGTTATCGCTACATCGTTGACCGTGAAGGCAAAAAGGGCGATGCAGAAGAACCAGCTCGTAACAGTGTCAACTACCTCACGCTCCGTCTCGAGCCAGAGATGACGATCAATGACCACTGGACCGGCCATGCACGTATCGACTACAACACGAACATGAAGTCCGCTGAAAATTCCAAGGGCAACGGATCAATCATCAACAGAGCAGGCGAGGAAGAGGTAGAGGATCTCGTTGTCGAGCGTATTTGGGCAGAGGGCAATTATGGCACGACTCAGATTCTCCTCGGCAAGCTCCCGTATTTCTCCAATGCTGATAACGGCATGATTTATGATGACAATGTCGCTGGCGCACAGGTCACGTTCGGCGACGCTGTCAAGGCAACGCTGACTGCTGGCCGTGCTCATGATAATGGTATGCTAGGCAAGGATATCGTAAATGAACATCACAAGACCGCAAGCTATCAGGGCATCGAGGTCTACAACGACCGCGACGCTAAGTTCACTTGGGGCGCAGGCTTCCATCATTTTGCAAACAAAGATGGTATGCGTGAAGCCTATGGACCAAATGCAAATAACAAATTCCAAGATGAAGATGCTCAGAATATCTGGGATCTCGGCCTCGGTTACAAGTTCTCTGATCTCCTCGCTCTGAACGGCGCATACGCTTGGGATACGACGGCTGATGAAGAATATGTTGGCCACGGCAACAAGCGTGCATGGAGCGTTGAGCTCGATTATCGCGGAGCAGACGCAGCAGATAAAGGCTCCTACGGCATCTTCGCTGCATATCGTCATCTCGGCAAAGCCGCTGTCTGGGCTCCAACTTACGATGCTCTCGATGCTGGCAGAAAAGGCTGGGAGTTCGGTCTCGATTATGTTCCATTCAAGAACGTCATGGCAACATTCAAGTATTCGCTTGGCAAGACGCTCGGCGATGCTCCGACTGCGAACGCCAACAAGTTCTTCACGGAAGTCAACTTCTTCTTCTGATTTCGCGTCACTCGCACAAAATTACACAATCAATCGCGCAGCATGACACGATTGCCGCGTGAAAACAAAAAGCCTCGGCGCAAGCCGGGGCTTTTTGTGTGGGTGTGAGGGGGGAGAGAGAAAAAGTTCGCACACGAAAAAATGCGCGCCATCCAAAGCGCGCATTTTTTCATGCGTGTGATTTGTAGTTGGTGATGTTGGATAAGATGGATATGTTGAACAACAATAACAACATCCTCAATAAAATTTCATAACCGCTCGCTTTTGTAGTATAATCGCCTCATGGACATTGAAGACATCATCACGGCGGCCGTGATTTTCGCGGTGGGCGTCCTCGTTTTGGCGCTCGCGTTCATCGTTGGTCGATGGCTGCTCAGGAAAATTTTCATTCGCGCGCCGAAGCGCGACACGGAGGCGTATCTCCGCTTCATCTCGCCGCGCGAGTTCGAGGCGTACATGACGCGGCTCTTCGCGCTGATGGGGTACGACGCGCGCCTCACGCCCGCGACGAGCGACGGCGGCAAGGACATCGTGCTACGTGACGAGGGCGAGGTCATCTACGTCGAGTGCAAGCAGTGGGAGGAGGGCGCGTTCGTCGGACGGCCGGAGCTCCAGAAGCTCGCGGGCGCAGCGGCACTCGACAGCGTCGGCGAGATCATCTTCGTCGCGACCTGCCGCTACTCCGAGACCGCCGAGCGCGCCGCCGCACAGAGCCGCACGATGAAAGTGACCCTCTGGACGATGGACGACATTTTGCGCGCGATACGCATGGTGAAAGAAGAGACGGGCGTGAAGTATATAGAGGAATGAGGCGCGTTTTGCGATGGTGGTGCGATAATCAGCAAATACTTCACTCTTGCTTTAAGTGAAATATGCGACAGACGCCAACCCTCTCCGCCTCGCATTCGCTCGCGCAAACATGCCACTGGCATGTTTGCCCCCCATTGGGGAGGCTCGCGTTACAGATTCTGTGATTATTCAATCAAGCTAAATCGATTCATCGGTAAAAGCGTAATTAACCATTACTATCGTAATTGAAACCGTTTAGCTTGCTATTTGTAAAGTTCAAGACTGTCCTTCACTTTCAATAATATCGTGAAGCATCGATTACGCTATGCCTCCCACTCTGGGGGAGGTGGCCCCGCAGGGGCCGGAGAGGGTTGGCTTATTGCAGTGCAACGCTCTCCACACAATTCATGACAAAACCTACAGCCGATTCATATTTCCCTTGACAACCCTATACCCCCATAGGTATAATAATGGCAGATGGAAAGCGTTCATGAAGCGCTCATCAGAATGGACTGGAAAATTTCTAAATAAGGAAAAAGCCGATTGATTGAGGAAAATAATCGGCATTTCCAAAAATAAAAGCTGAAATATAAGGGAGTTTTCAGTCCGATAGCCGCAGGCATAGATAGGAGCGCGGCGCTTTCCGCTGAATGGAATGATTTAAGGATAACGGAGAGGGATCATCATGGGCGTTGCGGATGCGTGGGCAAAGGTGAAGGGATTTTTTGAGACGGACACGAGGAGCGAGACGTGGACGGGCGTCGAGCCGCGCCACGCGACCATCATCGAGAAGGGCGGCGAGCGGCGCGTGCGCACGGAGGAGATACACGCGGGCGACATCGTGCGCGTGCTGCGCGGCGAGTATGTGCCGGTCGACGGCGTCATCATATCGGGCAGCTCTTTCCTCAACCCCGCGAACACGAACGCGCGCGACGCGCGGCGGCTCAAGGTCGGCGACGTCGTGACGCGCGGCAGTCGCAACCGCTACGCCGAGATCCTCATCCGCGCGACGAGAATGGGCCGCGAGCAGGTCGAGAGCCAGAACCTCATGCTGCGCGCGCAGCTTAACATACTGAACCACATGCGCGTGAGCATGTGAGGACGCATGACCCTCTCCGCCCCTTCGGGGCACCTCCCCCAGAGTGGGAGGCATAGGATGAGAGGTTTGAAGCTTAAAACTGAACGATTGAATGAGATATTTTACGATTTCGTTAGTTGATTGTTTAGCTAAAGGTTTCGCATTTTTACGCGAGCGAATGCGAGGCGGAGAGGGTTGCAGCACTGCACAAAAATAGAGCTTTCAAAACGCCATTGGTTGTGACGTCTTGAAAGCTCTTTTTTGTTGGTGAAATTTTCAGTTGTATGCGTACCAATTCGCTTTGCCGATGATGAGCGGCAATTTCTCGTAAAGCGCGTCGCCGGGGCAGCTGGTGGCGTTGAGGTCGCGGTGGCCGACGATGTGCTCGTCGTCGATGGGCAGGCCATAATCGACGGCGAGGTTGGCCACGAGCATGGCGGCGGCCTCTATCTGCGCGGCTGTCGGCTCTGCGATGTCGAAGTTGCCGCAAATCTCGATGCCGACGGAGTCGTAGTTCTCGCCCTCGGCGTGGGCGCCGATGGCCCAGCGCGGCCGGCCGAGCTCTATGGCGCCGCTTTTGCGCACGACGTAGTGGTAGCCGATGGCCGTCCAGCCGAGCGCGATGTGCGCGGCGTGTATCTCCTCGGCGCTCAGGTCGTCGTCCGCCGCGCCGCCTGTGTGGTGCACGACGATGAGGCTCGTCCCGCGGCGCGCCATGAGCGCGTCGTAGTCGTACTCGAGCGGGTACTCTGTCGCTTTTATGCGCTCCATTTTCTCACTTCCTTTCCTGTGCGGCGCCCGTTTCCGTGCGCCTGCAGCTTGATTTCGTCCTGTCGTCACGCGGCGGGCGTGCGCCTTTTCGCCTTCTGCGGGCGAGCGTTGCGAGTCGATTTCTCGCGCTCGTCGTTTTCGGGGAAAAGCGCCTGCGCGCCGCTCTCTTTGCGCATCTTTCCCTACGTCTCGCGGCGCGTCGTGACTTTCGAGCCGCCGATGTAGCCGAGCAGCCCGCTCGCAATGCTCATCGAGAGGTCGCTCTGGCTGCTCACGATCGTGAGATACAGCGCCCCGCCGAGCGCGACCGTCACGACAAGGTCCGCGAGATTTATGCGGTCAATCTGCATGATAAAACCCCCTTTCACGCGCATACATGACACGGAAAGGGGGTTTTACAATTATGTGTGGGGTGTGGTAGTGTTGGCGATGTTGAACAACATTAGCAACATGCGCGTCGCGAAGGCACACGCAAATTTTTTTGCGCTAAATGGCTCACTTTGAAGCTAGTACTTCGTATCACAGCGGTCTTTCGACCGCTTCTGCGCCTTTACAGACGCTATTTCATTTTTGATTTGTTGTTCGCCACCCTGCGGGTACGTCCATGCCTGCGGCATGTCCTACGCTTAAAAAATTTGCGTTGCCTTCGCTTGTGATTTTATGATTGCGGTGGTAGCGAGACCCTCTCCGCCTCGCATTCGCTCGCGCAAACATGCCACTGGCATGTTTGCCCCCCATTGGGGAGGCTGGCGCTACAGACGCTGAGATTATTTACACATGCCGAAAATCTACAAATGAAAGCGTGAAGCTTTTTGATTAGCAAAGTTATCGATTAGTAAGAGCGTAAAATATTTTATTCATCCGTTTGATTTTAGCGATAAAAAGACTCTCATTCTATGCCTCCCACTCTGGGGGAGGTGCCCCCGCAGGGGGCGGAGAGGGTCGCACTATTTAACAATATTGACTATGTTGTTCAACAATAACAACTTATCCAACGTTCACCACCCATCCCCTCAATGGCACAGCACGATCACGATGTGCTCGAGTATTTCGGGGCCGGCGCCGCCTGTTTTGAGGAGATAGTCGGCGTCGGCGATGGCGATGATGGCGGCTTTGAGTTTTTCTTCTTTGAACGCTCTCGCGGCCGCGCCGAGTTTTTCGCCGATGTAGGGGTTGATGCCGAGTGCTTTGCCGAGGTCGCGCGTCTTGGTGCCGCGCGCCATGAGGAGCCTCGCGGTGAGGAGCTGGCGGACGTGGCGCGCGAGGCTCGCTATGATGAGCGGGAGATATGTGCCGTCGTCGAGCTCGCGCTCGAGGATGAGGAGCGCCGTGCGTGAGTCTTTCGCGCTGATGGCGTCGAGCAGCGCAAATCCCGAGACTTCGGGCACGGTCGAGAATACGTCCTCGAGGTCTTTCTTCGTGATTTTTTTCGTGAGGCTGCCGCTTTTGACGGCGGCTTTTTCCGCGGCGGTCATCGCGGTCTTTTCCTTGATTGCGGCAAGCTTTTCCGCGCTGTCCTTCGCCTCGGCCTCTTTGTACATGGCGATTTTCCGAAGCTCGCGGTCGAGGAAAGAGAGCGAAATGGGGTTCATCATGCTGACGGCCGACATGAAGTAGGCGTTCGCCTCGCGGTCCATCACGCAGCCCGTCTCCGAGAGCTCGCCCCTGAGCCACTCGCCGATGGTCCACGGCCGCACGGGGTCGGCGTCGAGCACGCAGCCCGCCGCGTCGAGCGACTTCACCACTTTCTTGCGCTTGTCCGCCTTCGCCGTCATCTCGAAAATGACCGCGTTCGTCTCGGGCATGTCGAGCAGCATGGCCGTGAGCTGCTCCATGTTCTTGTCGGTGCGCTTCTTCTTCGTCTTCGATTTCTCGTCGGCGTCGCCGCGCCGCGCCGCGAAAATCTTCGAGCCGCGCACGATGAGGACGCTCATCGGCGAGAAAAACGGCACCGTCCCCATGAGCCCGACGAGGCTCGCCGTGTCGGGGTCGCCGTCGAGCACCGACACGGACGTGCTCCGCGCCGCCTCGTCCGGCACGAGCGCTCGCACGATGGCCCGCTCCGCGCGCGATATGAAGAAATCCTCCGCCCCCGCGAGTATGTACGCGCGCCCCGCCCCGCCCTTCGCGAGCCGCGCCATGAATTTCCCGTACTCCATCACGATTCTCCTTTGGAAATTTTATCGAAATACAAAAACGGCTGCCCGAGCCGGCGAAATTCGCAGGTTTTGGCAGCCCTGTCATATTTTCATGCCCAAAACATCACGGCCATCACAGGCAATCCTTGAGCATCTCGGGGTGGTCGACCGCCTTCACGATGAGCCGGCGGAACACACTCGTGTACCCCGCGCCGAGCATCTTCTTCGCGCGGTCAATCGTATGCTGCGGGATGCGCACCGTCACGTTCCTCTTCTGGCGACGCGCGCGCACGATGGCCGCCCCGCGAGCCAGCTCCTCGTCCGTCAAGGGAGGCGCATCATCAAAATTAATCGGCAGCTTCGAAGCGCGCTCAGCTTCCTCTATTGCCCAATCGGGAGGCGTGCCTCCTTCACGAATAAAAACCCTGTGAATAGCCATAATACATTCTCCTCTCCTTTGCGGTCGCAGGTCGTGCAGAAATGATACGGGAAACATCGCCCCGCTCCGTGTAAACGACAAACAAAATTGTGCCGACGCGGCCAATTATTTGATAACGATCTTCCTCGTCGCTGTGCAGTTCATCATATAATTCAACACAATTAGGGTCCATGAAAACATAAGCAGCGGTTTCAAAACCCAGCCCATGCTTTCGCTTGTTGATTTCGTTTTTCCTGTCGTCCCACTCGACGAGGCGTCCTTTGATTTCCGTTTCCATGATTTGATTATATCCCTTTCCCGTATTTTATGCAATGCGTTTTGCAATGCAATTTCTGCGCACAAAATGAACGTGCATTTTACATAACAACGCAAAAAAAGCAGAGACATGCTTCGCTCACATGCCTCTGCAAAAATCCGTCACTCGACGCCGGGGAAATGTTCGACGTATTTTATTTTGATGTCGGGGAAGCTCGAGACGAACTGCACCGTGAAGTTCTCGCCGTAGTCGACGAACTGCCACTCGCCGATGTCGTCGGGGAACGAGCTCACGACCTTCACGCGCAGGTCAGGGAAGCTCGTCACGACCTGCACCTTGATGTCGGCGAAGCTCTCCACGACGCGCACCTTGCCCGCGAGGCGGATGTTCTTGTAGTACCCGTCCTCGTTGATTTTCGACGCCGCGCCCGCAATAGAAACATTCGCCATGACGACGACCGCGACCACGAAGGCACTCACCGCGCGCCAAAACATCCTCATGACCATCACCCTCGCTTTCATAAATTTCCTTGAATATTATTTTATCATCCGATATTATTCGTCGCAATGGGGGAAATTCGTCGACCCTCTCCGCCTCGCATTCGCTCGCGCAAACATGCCACTGGCATGTTTGCCCCCCATTGGGGAGGCTGGCGTTACAGATTTTGAGA
>OMWN01000038.1 GCA_900314765.1 uncultured Selenomonadales bacterium
AACCGTCCTCAATCCGCGAATATTGCGGCTTGAGGAACTGTAGATGTTAAATTGTTACCCACACTTATGGGTGAAGAGCCATTTTTAGTTGATGGAAGATGTTGCGAGTCGCTCACCCTCATCAATTTTCATCAAATTTTTGTTAAGACGCTTGTAATGATTTTAAATACGTGCTATTATGTACACAATATTTTCGTATAGTAAAGTGATGAAGATAGAAAATAAAGTGTGAATGAGGGTGTTTAGATGGTTAATCCGAAGCTGAAGGATGAGCAGAATGACAGGCTCTGCGAGGCGCTGTTGTCGCTCAAAAGCGTCGATGAATGTTATCAATTTCTCGAGGATGTGTGCACCGTGTCGGAGCTCAAGGCGCTCGGGCAGCGTCTCGAGGTCGCGCGCATGCTCGACGAAGGCGCGACGTATGACGAGATCGTGGATAACACGGGAGCAAGCACGGCGACGATCAGCCGTGTGAAGCGTTGCCTGAATTATGGCGCCGATGGCTACAGGATTGTCCTCTCGAGGACGCAGCCGAAAAAGAAGAATAAGAAAAATGAGTCAAAGGGGAACAAAGCAGATGAATCAAAATGATATGGTGCTCGAAATCCCGTACGGCACGCGCGATTTTTTGCCAGACGAATCGGCGGCGAAGCGTGTCATAGAGTCGCGGTTGATGAATATTTTCTCGTCGTGGGGCTACGATGAAATCGTGACGCCAGTCATCGAATATCTCGACACGCTCACGATGGAGGGCGGCGAGACGATAGAGCCTCATCTCTTTAAATTTTTCGACCGCAATAACAGGACAATCGCTCTGCGCCACGAGATGACAACGCCCATCGCGCGTGTCGTCGCGAGCCGTATGCGCGAGGAGCCACGTCCGCTCAGGCTGTCATACGTCAGCGATGTGTGCCGCTACGAGGAGGCACAGGCGGGCAGACAGTGCGAGTTTTATCAGGCCGGCGTCGAGCTCATGGGCAGCGCGTCGCCCGCGGCTGATGCCGAGGTCATCGCGCTCGCAGCTGAGTGCATGAGAAAATCGGGGCTGAAGAATTTTCAGATTTGCCTAGGCGAGGTCGAGTTCGTGAGCGGCCTCATGCGCCAATTTCACTTAGGCGAGGAGACGCAGGAGAAAATCAAGGGCGCGATGGAGCGACGTGACCTCGTGACACTGAAAAACATCGTCGATGAGACGAGCATGCCTGCCGCGAGCCGTGAGGTGCTCGCGAACTTGCCGCTGCTCCACGGCGGTGAGGAAATCATCAAAAAGGCGTGGGACATCGCCATAAATGAGGAGAGCCGCCGCGCGCTCGACAATCTCTCGGCCATATACAGACTGCTGAAATCATACGGCGTGGCCGACGCCGTCTATTTCGACCTCGGCGTCATACGCGATTTCAGCTACTACACAGGCATGGTATTCGAGGCGTACACGCCGGGGCTCGGCTTTCCGCTCGCGGGCGGCGGACGCTATGACAGGCTCTTGTCGGACTTCGGCGCGCCGTGCCCCGCGACGGGTTTTGCGCTCGGCATAGAGCGTCTCATGCTCGCGCTCGAGCGCGAGGGGCAGAGCAAAAAGCACACGAAAAAGGACGTGTTCATCGCATACGCCGACGGGAAGCTCGAGACGGCTATCGAGGCCGCGACGAAGCAGCGAGCGGATGGCAAGGCGGTGGAGCTCTCGCCGTCGCCAATGACGGAGGCCGAGGCCGAGAGCGATGGTCGCCGCGCGAAGTACGACGAGCTCATCTACGTCAAATGATTTTCTGGAGAATTCGCCAATTCGCGCGCGCCGTGACCGCAAGCGTCACGGATGATGATATGCGTTTCGTCTGTGACTATCTCCCCGCTGATTTGAGGCCGCTGTTTTTCGCCATGTCGCTGCCCGACCAGCACCACGCCATCATGACGGCGCGGACGGCGCTGTCGCTTGCTCGCGCGTCGGACAGTGGCGTCGATGAGCGTCTGCTCGCGCGCGTGGCGCTGCTTCACGACGTGGGCAGACGCGCGGGCGACATGGGCGCGGGTGGCATCGTCGGCAAGGTCGCGACCGTGCTCATCGCGAGCGTCGCGCCGTCGTGGGCGCGAAAGCGGTCAGAGGGCGACGGCAGCGCGATGACGCATTGGCTCCACATCTACTATCATCACGCCGCCATCGGTGCGCACCTCATACGCGATGCGGGCTACGAGCGAGAGGCCGCCATCGTCGCGCGTCATCACGAGCTATCGCGTGATGACGACGAGCCAGAGCTGAAAATTTTACGAATGGCCGATAATTTGAATTGACTTTTCAAATATATTATGTTAGTATATCATCACTTTAACGAAATAAAGAATATAAAGCGGAATGAATTTTAGGGAATAAATTTTAGGGAATTATGAGTTTGTGAAAACCTCTTTTGTTTTCGAAATCTGAAACAGTCACCCCACCACCGCCTACGGCGGTCCCCCGCCCCTCAAGGGGCGGACATTGGTAAGTCGTTCGGCTTGGTTCAGAAGCCTTAAGGCTTTGCCTTAAATGACGGTTTGAATGACACGGTCGTAATGTTATGAATGGGCTTAAGGTTTTAAAGTATTATGTGGAGCCCGCTTTCGTGTTAGTCTGCCCCTTGAGTTTTAGCCAGTACATCACTTGAGTAGCAAAACTTCAGCAAAAGCGTGTTTAGTCTGCCCATTGAGGGGCGGGGGACCATGCGTAGCATGGTGGTGGGGTGACTTAAAAGTCTATTTCACAAAATTCATAATTAACTGTTGCTAACTGACAAAAATTTGGAGGATCATAAATGGTTGCAAACGCATCCGAGTACTTATCCGATTATCTGACGATAGCGTTGCCGAAGGGCAAGCTTTTCGAGCCGTCGGCAAAGCTCCTCGCGGAGGCGGGGCTCGCGGCGGACAATCTCTCGGACTCGTCGAGAAAACTCGTCATCACGAATGAGCGCGACAAAGTGCGCTTCATCATCTCGAAGACGGCTGACGTGCCGACGTACGTTGAGTACGGCGCGGCTGACATCGGCGTCATCGGCAAGGACGTGCTGATGGAGTCGGGGCAGGACGTTTACGAGCTATTGGACTTGGGATTTGGCCGCTGTCATCTGATGATGGCCGTGCCGAAAGACAAAAAGCGTGAAAAGCTCTCGGACTACGCAAATACGCGCGTCGCGACGAAGTTCCCGCACATCGCCGAAAAATTTTTCGCGCGCAACGGCATGCAGATGGAATACATAAAGCTCAATGGCTCGATAGAGCTCGGACCTATCGTCGGCCTGTCGGAGAGCATCGTTGACATCGTGGAGACGGGCACGACACTGCGCGAGAACAATCTCGAGGAAATCGTACCCATCATGAACGCGACGGCGCGGCTCATCGCGAACAGGGTGAGTTTCAGATTGAAGTTCGAGCGCATTCACAAGCTCATGACGGACATCGAGGCCATTTTGAAGAAGCGACACTGATATTTTTTGGCAGGAATATTTAAAATCGTAGATATTTTGAATAAAAATTTAAACAGAAAGCAGGCAGAGACCATGAGAATAGTAAACGTGAAGGACGAAGGCGTCGAGGGAATAGAGAAACTTTTGAAGAAGCCCGCATTTGACGAAGTCGAGCTGAGCCCGAAAATCCGCGAGGGCAATAAGAAGCTGTTTGGCGCGGACCTCACGGCCGCCGAGGTCGTTGACCGCATCGTGAGCGATGTGCGCCGCGATGGCGACGCGGCCGTCATGAAATACACGAAGCTCATAGATCGAGCCGACTTCACGCCCGATGAATTCCTCGTGAGCGAGGCGGAATTTGAGGCGGCGGAGAAAGCGGCAGACCCTGCGGTCGTTGAGTCGCTGAGGAAAGCAATCGCGAACGTTCGTCGCTACCATGAGGAGCAAAAGCCAAACTCGTGGATAACGAACCGTGACAAAGGCGCGATGCTCGGCCAGAGCGTCATACCACTCGACAGGGTGGGCCTCTACGTGCCGGGCGGCACGGCGGCGTATCCGTCGTCCGTCGTGATGAATGCGGTGCCCGCGTCTGTCGCAGGCGTCGGCGAAATCATCATGATGTGCCCGCCGCGCGATGGCAAAATCAATCCGTACGTCCTCGTGGCGGCGCGCATGATAGGCGTCAAAAAGATTTACAAAATCGGCGGCGCGCAGGCAATAGCGGCAATGGCATTCGGCACGGAGACGATACCGCGTGTTGACAAAATCACAGGCCCCGGCAACATATTCGTCACGCTCGCGAAAAAGGCGGTCTACGGCCACGTGGACATCGACATGCTCGCAGGCCCGTCCGAGATACTCATCGTGGCCGACGAGACGGCTGATCCCGTCTACACGGCGGCCGACATGCTGAGCCAGGCCGAGCACGACCCGCTCGCGTCGAGCATCGTCATCACGAACAGCGCGGAGCTCGCAGAGAAAGTCAAGGCCGAGGCCGAAAAGCAGCTTGAGACGCTGCCGCGCAAGGCTATCGCGGGTGCGTCGCTCGACAGGAACGGGCTCATCGTCGTCGCTGACGACATCATGCAGGCCATAGACTTTGCGAATGTTTCGGCGCCGGAGCATCTCGAGCTTTTGACGAAGTCCCCGTTCTCACTGCTGCCGTACGTGCGTCATGCGGGCGCCGTGTTCCTCGGCGCGTATTCGCCAGAGCCGCTTGGCGACTATTTCGCGGGGCCGGACCACATATTGCCGACAGGCGGCACGGCGAGATTTTATTCCGTGCTGAACGTCGAGACATTCATGAAGCGCACGAGCTTCATTTCGTACACGCAGGCGGCGCTCTCCGCTGTGTCGGACGACATCATTCGCCTCGCAAAGACGGAGGGCCTCGACGCACATGCGAGAGCCATAGAGATGCGCAGGGGGAAATGACATGCTGAAATATAGAAAAGGACTCGGCGATATGCCATCGTATGACGTTGTCGAGCGCGACTGGAAAATAAAAATCAACGCAAACGAGTGCGGACTGAACCTCCCGCCGCTCGTCGAGGAGCGCGTCATGAGCCGCCTCTCGCGCGTGGCGTTCAACCGCTACCCAAATGAGGAAGGCGACGACCTGTGCGCGCAAATCGCGCAGAGCTACGGATGTGACGCGAAAAATGTGCTTTTGGGCAGCGGCTCGAGCGAAATTATCGAAAAAATGTTTTACGCATTCGGCGGAAATGGCCAGAAAATTGTCTATCCGTGGCCGTCGTTCTCAATGTACCCGAACTACGCGAAAGCGGCGGAGGCGGACGGCATCGCGGTCAATCTCTCGGACGAGGACTATTCGCTCGACGTGGACGCATACATCGACACGGTCAAATCGTCGGGCGCGGGTCTCTGCGTCGTATGCAACCCCAATAATCCGACGGGCAACGTCCTGCCGCTGTCTGACATCGAAAAAATTGCCAAGGCCACAGCGAAGCTTGACTGTGCATTCTTAGTGGACGAGGCGTATGTGGAGTTTGGCGGCGAGAGCGCGACGGGGCTATTGGCGAAATACCCGCACATGATTGTCGCGCGGACGTTTTCAAAGGCGTATGGCCTCGCCGCCGCGCGCGTCGGCTACATGCTTGCGGACGAGTCCGTCGTCGATATGGTCGGCAAAACGTTCATGCCGTATCACCTCAATGTGCTTTCGACCGTTGTCGCGGACATCGTCTATCAGATGCGCGACGAGTACCGTCCACGCATCGAGATGATGGTCAGAGAGCGTGAGAGGATGTATGACGAGCTCAAAAATTTCGATGAAATGAAGGTATTTCCGTCGAACACGAACTTCATCCTGCTGAAATATGATAAAGCGGTGAAGCTCAATGAATATCTCGAGAGCCTTGGCATCGGCATCAGGAGCTTTGGCAGTGCGCCGCGCCTCACGAATTGCCTGCGCATTTCGATGGGCACGCGCGAGGAAGATGATACGCTGCTGAAGGCGATGGATGATTTCGTGAAGGGGCGTGTCTGAATGATGGACACACGCAAGGCTATCGTAAAGCGCAAGACGGCCGAGACGGACATATCGGTCGAGCTCACGCTGGACGGCGAGGGCAAAAGCAAGATAGAAAGCGGCATTGGATTTTTTGACCACATGTTGACGCTTTTTTCACGGCACGGGTTTTTCGATTTGAATGTCAAGTGCGACGGCGACATTTACGTTGACGGTCATCACAGCATCGAGGACATCGGCATCGCGATGGGCGACGCGCTCGCGGAGGCGCTCGGCGACAAGGCAGGCATCACGCGCTACGCGTCGTTTTATGTGCCGATGGACGAGGTGCTCGCGTTCGTGGCAATCGATGTCAGCGGGCGGCCATTTCTCGTCTACGACGCGCCGCAGATGGCGCCGATGATTGGCGGCTACGACACGGAGCTCACAGAGGAATTTCTGCGCGCATTCGCGTTTCATGCGGGGCTCACGCTCCACGTCAAGGTGCTCTACGGCACGAACAGTCACCACATGGTCGAGGCCATTTTCAAGGCGCTCGGCCACGCGCTCCATATCGCGACTGCTCGCGATGATGAAGTCAAGGGCGTGCTTTCGACGAAGGGAGTGCTCTGAATGATAGCAATCATCGATTACGGCGTTGGCAATCTGTTCAGCGTCGAAAAAGCATTTCACTATCTCGGCGCGGACGCCGTCATCACGAGCGACGCCGAGAATATAAAGCGTGCGGAGAAAATCGTCCTGCCGGGCGTCGGAGCATTTGGCGACTGCATGAAAAATCTTGAGGCTACGGGGCTCATTCCTACAATGAAGGAAGAACTAGCGAACGGCAAAAAGCTCCTCGGTATTTGCGTCGGCCTTCAAATACTCTTTGATGGCAGTGAGGAGTCGCCGGGCGCAAAGGGGCTCGGCCTCATTCATGGCATGGTGCGGCGCATAAACGCACCAAAGCTCAAAGTGCCGCACATGGGCTGGAATTCGCTCAAAATAAAAGAGCCGCGCCAGAGTCTTGACCTCTTTGCGGGGCTCGGCGACACGCCGTTTGTCTATTTCGTCCACAGCTATCACGCAGTGCCAGATGACAAAAGCGTCATCACATCGACGACGGAATACGGCGAGACGCTGACGGCGTCTGTGGCGCTCGGCAATATCCAAGCGACGCAGTTCCACCCTGAGAAATCGGGCGACGTCGGCCTCAGCATCATCAAGAATTTCGTGGAGGCAGCCTAAATGATCATATTTCCAGCGATAGACATACGCGGCGGCAAATGCGTGAGACTCCTCAAGGGCGACTTTGAAAAGGAGACCATTTTCTCCGACAAGCCAGCGGACATGGCAAAAAAATGGGAGAGCATGGGCGCGGAGTATCTTCATCTCGTCGACCTCGACGGTGCGCGGGCGGGTGCCCCGCAAAATCTCGAGACGGTGAAATCCATCATTGACGCCGTGAAAATACCAGTCGAACTCGGCGGCGGCATTCGCACGATGACCGACATCGAAAACGTGCTCGGGCTCGGCGTCGCTCGCGTCATACTCGGCTCCGTCGCTGTGCGTGACCCTGAGCTCGTCCGCGAGGCGTGTGAGAAATACGGCGAGCGCGTCGTCGTCGGCATAGACGCGCGTGATGGCATCGTCGCCGTCGATGGATGGGGTGTATCGGGCGATGTCGAGGCGACGGAGCTTGCAATTCGCATGAAAGCAGCAGGCGTGGGGACCATTATATACACGGACATCTCGCGCGATGGCACACTTGAGGGCGTCAATGTCGAGGCGACGAAAAATCTCGCGGAGAAAAGCGGCGTGAAAATCGTGGCGTCTGGTGGCGTGAAGTCGATAGACGACATCAAGGCGCTCAAAAACGTGGAAGCATCAGGCATCGAAGGCGTAATATGCGGGAAATCCATCTACATGGGCGCGCTCGATTTGAAAGCTGCGATAAAGATTGCAAAATAAAACTTAACTGCGAATCCAAAAATTTTTAAACAAAAACGAAGGGCATCTCTCAAAAAAGGGAGGTGCCCTTCGGCTATGGGGTCAATATAGAGACTCAACATCGTTCTGCGGCAAAAAAATCAACTCGGAATCTAAATTTTTTTGAGGAAATAAAATTCTTCTAACCCGCATGAACACGGCGGTCTGAGCATCGACTCAAAAATTTTCAACAAAAAAACGAAAAAATTTCCAAAAAAGCGTTGACATTTCTGGAAGCATTTGGTAATATATACAAGCTGACTCACGGAGCTACGGCAACGAAGCCC